>JBDTMK010000062.1:0-11453 GCA_039934315.1 Pyrinomonadaceae bacterium
CGTGTTTGCCGGTTTCGGTGTTGTCTCGGCTGAGTCGAATTACGACGACTATAAAGGAATCGATGCAAAGGACAATATCGTTTTGATATTCGATACCACACCCGACTCCGGCAACCCGCACTCAGCCTTTGCACGGTTCGACATTCACACAAAGGCGAACATCGCTAAGGACCACGGGGCGAAAGCGATCATCTTGATCGCCGAAGATAACGACTTCAAGAACGATCGTCTGTCTCGTCTGAGCTATGACCGGACGCTGGGCGAGACGGCTGTTCCTGTCATAGGTGTTAGTCGTGTCGTGGGCGCGACGCTTTTCGGTTTGAAATCCCAGGGTTCTCTCGCCATTGTCGAGACACATCTCGCTAACAGCCAGGTATGGGTGTTGGCTCCTCCGGATGATGTGATCGATACGAGACCTATGATTTCGTTGAAGATCGAGTTAACCAAGAAGCAGGTCGACGCATACAACGTCATCGGAATTCTTCCCGGCACTGATCCGCAACTGAGAGGTGAAGCGATCATCATCGGCGCGCACTACGATCACCTCGGCCACGGCGGTTCGGGAAGTCTCGCCGCAAACTCCACTGACATCCATCACGGTGCCGACGACAACGCATCGGGAACCTCAGCCGTGATCGAACTCGCCCGGCAGTTTGTGAAAGAGAAAAAGAACAAACGGACGCTGATCTTCACGGCGTTCAGCGGTGAGGAGGAAGGCTTGCTCGGTTCGAAATACTACGTTAACAACCCTATATGGCCGCTCGATAAGACGATCGCGATGATCAATCTCGACATGGTCGGAAGGTTGAATGAGGGTAAGCTGACGATTGGAGGAGTTGGAACGGCGAGTGAGTGGCGGACAGTGATTGAGGAGCAGAACTCACCCGCGGTCTTGCGACACAGCCTAACGCCTCTGACTGAATTCAAGGGCCTTATATTTAACGAAGATGGCTTCGGCCCTTCTGACCACTCTTCATTTTATGGCAAGAATATCCCGGTGCTCTTCTTTTTCACTGGAACGCACGCGGACTATCACAAGCCGACCGACACTTTCGATAAGATCAACTTTGGCGGATTGTCGCAGATCACAAATTATGTCGGAAGGATCGTGAGTTCCGTTGATCAAAATCTAATTAAACCCACCTACGCCGTTGCGAAATCTTCCGGCTCGATGGGTCAGGTCCGCCTCACCGTCTCACTAGGAACGATCCCCAGTTACGGCGACACGACAGATGGAATGATCCTCGACGGCGTGCGCGATAATTCACCTGCATCAAAGGCCGGATTGAAAGCAGGCGACAAGATCGTCAGGCTTGCCGGTAAAGACGTCCGCAACGCGATGGATTACACGTACGTGCTCGGATCGATGAAACCCGGCGAAGAATACGAGGTTGAGCTTATCCGCGGAACGGAAAGGATGAAATTGAAGATCATTCCGGCAGCGGCCGCGAGACGACCGTGACGGAATTCTGTCTAGTCGCGGAGCGGTTTTTTGGGCTCTGCCCGCCGATGAGCGGAACGGCTCGGACTTTCCGGCAAGGATCTAAAGGAAGGTGCGGCTGCGCCTCACTACGGCGGCGCAGCCGCAAAAAAGAGTTGAGGCGCATTACGGAAAGGCAGAGCCTTTCCGCTCATCGGGCGGCAGAGCCGCAGGAGATCTCAACCCATTCTTACCTTTCCGGCTGCCGACGCACCCCGAAATACCAGACCCACCAAATAAAAAATACCTGCAGAGGAATGCGGAATAGTAAATACATGGCGCCGTATTCCATACCCGCAAACTGTACTTCCTTCAAACTTCCCGCGATGTTCGCGGGCAGGATGAGCACGAAAAAAATTATCAGCATTATCGAAGCTAGCCTTGCCGTCTTATTCCAGATCAACCCAACGACTGCGAGCAATTCACACACGCCGGTGAAATAGATCATCTCGCGTTTCGCCGGTATAAAGTCAGGCATGATGTCGATCATTTGCTGCGTGTAAGTAAAATGAGCGATGCCAGTAACGACGAGCATGACGGCCATCGAAGCGCGGCCGATAAAGGAAAGGCTAAGGCGACGGCCAAGCGCAAATCGGTTGATTACATACAGGACGACAAACGTTCCGAATAAGAAAATCAGCGGTGCCATAATTTGAATTGATTTGGAGTGCTACTATTGTTCAACTCGCTATGAAAATCAACTTAGTTCTCGTCGTCGCTTTGGCGATCGCCTCTCTTTCTTGCGGATCGCCATCGGCGAATAATAACGCCACGGCCCAGAAGGCCGGCACTGCACTTACGTCATCACCGAGTCCGGCCACTACTCCGACTGCCGCTCCGACATCCGTGACACCGAAGAACGGTGACTACAACGGCAAAGGCGTGGTGACGAAAATAGATCTCAATCTCGGCTCCGTCGGCCTGGACCACGAAGAGATCAAAGACGTGATGCCGGCCATGCAAATGGAATTTTATGTCACCGACAAGAAAATGCTTGATGGGCTAAAGGTCGGCGATACGGTCGATTTCGTTTTCCGTTACAAAGATCACACTGAGACGATCTCGGATATTAAGAAAGCAAAATGACGACAATTCCATTCTGCAAGTTTCACGGATTCGGAAACGATTACATCGTTATAGAGCGCGCGAATATTCCCGAGCCGCTCTCTCTGCCTGATCTTGCCCTGGCAATTTGTCATCGGCACACCGGTGCCGGCTCGGACGGCATCGCGGTACTTGAAAGGAGCGCCGATGAGGACGCGGACTACTTTTGCGAGATCGTGAATCCTGACGGCAGCATTGCCGGATTTTCGGGAAACGGCACACGCTGCGCGGTCTCGTATCTTTACTACAGAAATTTATGGCAGGAGCCGGCGCTCCGCTTAAAGACGCGCAGCGGAGTTAAGAATTACCGCCTGATCGAAAACGTTGCCGACGGCAGTTATTTGTTTGAGGCAGAGATCGGGCAACCGAAATTCGCTTCGAATCAGGTACCCGTCGAGCGAGAGCATAGCGAAGTCGTTATCGATAATGAGATCTTAGCCGACGGTCGAAGGTTTTCATTTTCGGCGGTGAATGTCGGTAATCCGGTCGCTTGCATTTTCGTCGACGACTTCGATTTCGACTGGCGGCATTTTGGCCGCATTATGGAGACACATTCCATGTTCCCGGAGCGCGCGAATATAGTATTTGTCCGTGTCATCGACCAGGAATATATCGAACTGCGAATCTGGGAACGCGGGGCGGGTGAAACGTCCGCCTCGGGAACTTGTTCGAGCGGTGCTGCCGTTTTGTCCGCATTTACCGGGAAGACCGGTCGGCGGGTTTTTGTCCTATCGCCCGGGGGAACGACCGAAGTCGTATGGCGCGAGGAGGATGATGAGATTCTTCTGACGGGCCGGGCTGAGTTAGTGTTCTGTGGGGACTGGCCGGCGTGAGACCTGCGCAACCGAGGCATAAAATGCAGCACTAAAGGTGTGACCGTAATTTAGCCGGTGGCAACGCCCCTGGTCCGTCGTGATGTAAAAAAGAAGCCGCAACGCGGCGGAGTAGATCGAGGATCAAAACCAATTGCTACGCACCGTTGGTGCTCGATCATGTTGCACCTTATTCCTGGGCGTTGCCCCAGGCTAAATTACTGCCGCACCCTTGGTGCTTTCTATACCGAAATACTCCGCTACGACTTTCCCCCTAAAATCAAAAATATTCTTCAGCTGCCGTTCGACAAAAAAATGTGCGACGTCGCCGAAGGGCTCGAACGGAAGGCGATATTTGACCTCGTCTTCTATCAACGTGGTGTTCTCGTCCAACGCTGCAAATGTGTGGCGGTGAATCCACTGTTTGTACGGACCTGAGAGCTGCTCGTCGATAAATTCATAAGGAGGGTCCCATTTCGAGATCAGCGTTTTCCAATTCATCGGAAAACCGTTGAGCTTGATCCGATAGTCGATCGTCGCTCCCTCGCGCATCTCGATCGGCTGCGGAGTGGTTATAAGAAAGCCGAGTTCCGGCGGCGTGATCCGTTGGAGATTTGCGGCGCTCGAGAAGAATTCAAAAACTTCCGCCCGCGGCAGATCGATCGTCAGTTGCCGCTTTAGTATGTGTTCCGCCATAAGATCCTAAGTTCGACTGAACCGCGGATCCGGATTCTATTTTTTGTTTTTTAGATACTCTTTGGGTATCGGGTTTTCGGGGCTTTCCTGCTGCCAGTAGATATTCAGGACCCACCAACGCTTGCCGTCGTTCAAAAGCTGAAAGCTGTTGATGCCGCGCATGAACGGGTCCTTATCATCGGATTTATGAAACGAGGCGTAGGTGGAAAAAACCTGTGCGATGTTGCCCCACTGGTCGACACGGCGGGCGATCTCGCGTTCGTGAAAACCGTTCTTTACGAGGTATGGCCCGCTTCCCTTAATGTAGTCGTCAGGCGTCAGGACCCGGGCACCGATGATGCCAGTTTGCACATTCTTGCCGCTTGGGATCAAGCGCGCATCTTTGTGGAATAAAGATCGAAAGCGGTCCCAATCTCGCTCCTTTCCCGCGTCGCCGGAGATGACCTCGTAAACGGATTTCATGATCGCGTCGAGCGACGCGACGTCTTTTGGGTCAGCTTCTTTAACGGTCTGTGCCATGGCGTTGGTTGCGATCGAGATAACGAGAGCAAAGAGCACTAGATATTTCTTCATGAATGCATTCTACGCGAAAACCCCGTTCGGGTTTCAGCGTTCAGTTGATTTCTCTAGTGTGTTTCGTGTGTAAGCGGTTTTTCTAAAATCTGAAAAATCAAACCACGAAAGGCACGAGATGCACGAAACAAGAAGGCCGAACCTACGAGACACATGCAGCGAACAATGAATTAAGTTCCAGAAACAACGAGCGACTGGGCCTGGTGCCGAGGCTATTAAGATACGCTAAACTAAAAACGGTGACTGAAAAGGTGCATTTGATCGGGCTGACGCCAATTGAGCTTGAAGAACTTGTCCAGGATATGGGTGAGCCGCGTTACCGCGCGCAGCAGATATTTAAGGGAGTGCACCAACGTCGTCTTCACTCGTTGGAAGAGATCACCGACCTGCCGAAATCGGTACGGAATAAGGTTTCCGAAATCGCCGAACCATCCACGCTCACGGTCGAATCAAAATACATTTCCGAAGACGGCACAAGACGTTTTCTCATCAAGACGCGCGACGGCATGCCGGTCGAGACCGTCTTCATTCCGACCGAGGGTCGCGACACGATATGTTTCTCGTCGCAGTCGGGCTGCCCGCTCAAGTGCGATTTCTGTCTTACGGCGAAGCTCGGTTTGCTCAGAAATTTGACGGCGGGCGAGATCGTGGAACAGATCATCATCGTTCTCAACGACGTCTACGGTGTGGGTGGAGAGACGCCGCACGGGACAAATCTTGTTGCGATGGGAGCCGGCGAACCGTTTTTGAATTTTGAGAATTTGATCAAGGCGCTCGAGATCATGTCCGACGAGAACGGCCTATTCATAGTGCCCGGCCGCGTAACGGTTTCGACCGCCGGCATCGTTCCGAAGATCCAGGAATTTACAAAGCTCGAACGGCGACCGAATCTCGCGATATCGTTGTCCGCGCCGAATGATGAGCTTCGGAATAAACTGATGCCGATAAACAAGCGATGGAATATTGACGAGCTGATGGCTACGGCAAGAGCGTTTGAGAGAACTTTGAAACGCGGCGAGAGGTTTACGTTCGAGTATGTTCTTTTGGGCGGCGTAAACGATTCGGATGAGCATGCCGAAGCTTTGGCGGATCTGATACAACGCCACGGGATCCGTCGTGCAAAAATCAATCTGATCCCGCACAATCCGGCCGAGCCTCTTGAATACCATCCGCCCGACGCCGATCGCGTAATGAGGTTCAAGAGCCTTCTCGAATCGCGGGGCGTGTCGGCCTACGTGCGTCGGCCACGCGGCCGTGACATCTACGCCGCGTGCGGCCAGCTCGCGGCAAAGCAGGAGCCGAACCTCGTTCAAATCGCGGGTCGATAATTTATGGAGCTATTAATTCCAGGGCTGCTCCTCGTCGCATTGATGGTTTGGGCGTCGACGAAGATCAAGAAGCATGCGGCCGGCGCGTTCGAAGCCGAATTCATAGAAACCGAAAATTATTCATTGCAAAAACCCGACGGTTTTTTGCACGTCCTCGGGGCCGACGAGCACGAGTTCTTTGCGTACTCGAAAGATTTCGGTAAGGGTGACGATTCTGGTATCCGGCAGGCGACGATCGAGATCGATGTGTTTCCCGGCAGCGGTTTGGGGTCGGTTCGAGACACCGTCAAAAGCGCGGCCACGAGGTCGGAAGTAACGATCGAGACGGCGACGGTCAGTGAACTTAATACCGACGAGTCGGCCAACGAAACGATCGTGAGCGCATCCTATAAGATCGTTGCTGCGCACGAAGAGGTTTATCGATTGCGATTTGCCGTGCTGCCCGAATACGTTGAAGACTATCGGCCAAGGATCAGAGAGGCATTCGACAGCTTTATGATCAAGACTAACTAAATCCTTTTATGCAGAGATCTGTTTTTATTGCAATTCTATTTGTTTCATTCTGCGTGTTCGCAACGAATCATGTTAACGCTCAAACCGTGAGCGGTTCGATCGGAAACGGAACCGTCACGAGAGGCGCAAAGGTTCGTGGTAGTGTCGTGATGACGATTCCGGGTGGCCTGCATGTTAACTCGAGTCGGCCATCGAGCGAGTATGCTATCCCAACCGTCGTCAGCGTTCGCGGCAGCGGGGTCAAGGTTAGCGGTATGACGTATCCTCGCGGCAAAGATCGAAAGTTTCAGTTTTCAGACCATTTGATAAACGTTTACGAAGGCCGGGTTAATTTCCCGTTCAAAGTCAGCGTCCCGGTCGGCTTCAAGGGCAGCACCATCCGTGTCACTGCGACCGTTCGATATCAGGCTTGTACGGACGAGGTTTGTTATCCGCCGAGAACGAAGAATGTAATAATGACAGCCCGGGTTAATTGAAGCGTTAAGCCGCCGGTCAGAGACCGGCGGCTTAACGATCGCTGGATCGGTGGCACGTTCCTATTACCGACAACAACCGACCGGTTTTTCCAAACTTCTTTTTTTCCGCTCGATAGGAAAAAAACAGATCCGTACGTTCCATCGTGCAAAGCGGCGCCATGAAGATGGCTCCTTCGTCTAAGCCTTTTTCCATGAGCTGATCCTTATTCGCAAGATGGAGATCGACGAGTGCATGGCCTTCGCGGGTCGCCGAAAAATATTTTTCACTTTGATTGAAATTCTTCTTGAACGCATCGATCACATCGGCGCCGATCTCGTAATTTCGCACGCACGCGGCCGGGCCGATAGCAGCAATCAGATCAGAAGGATCGGTATCGAAAAGCTCGCCCATTCGTTCGACAGTTTTCGCGACTATGGATTGGGCCGTTCCGCGCCATCCGGCATGCACCGCTGCGAATGCACCCGACTTTGGATCTCCCAGAAGAACGGGGACGCAGTCAGCCGTTTTCACGCCGAGGAGAACGTCGCCCAAAGTTGAAATGAGAGCATCGTATCTCTCGTCCGAAGTTATAACGTCCGCGTCTTCGGCAACAAGTTTTACGTCGTCGCCGTGAACCTGCCAAACCGTCGCGAGTCGAAAATCGCCATCGAATGCGGCAAGAAAACGTCGACGGTTCTCTTCGATATTCGTTGCCGAATCTTCATCGAAGCCGGCAAGATTTAAGTCGTTCGAAGGAAATGGTGAGACTCCGCCAAGACGCGTGGAAAACCCGTTCGGAAAACCCACGTGTTCCAGTGCGTCGCAAACAAGAATCTTTACGCCACCTCTTTCTCGCCAATGGAAGCCCGCATCGGTTAGACTTTGGTCGTCCCCAAGTGACGACTGAAGTGATCCGTTATCTCTCATGACTTATCACTTATCACCTCTTATGATCGTCTCGATCGGCATCGACATCGTCGAAGTTTATCGCATCGCAGAAACGCTTGCACGAACACCGCGTTTCGGCGAGCGCGTTTTCACCGATGCCGAACGCGAGTACTGCGATGCAAAGGGCGCCGCGGCGGCTCAGTCTTACGCGGGAAGATTCGCCGCAAAGGAAGCTTTCTTAAAGGCGCTGCAGACGGGTTGGCGTGGAAAGATCACATGGCGGGATATTGAGATCCTCTCGAGCGATCAGGGCGTGCCGTCGCTGAACATTTCCGGCGAAGCGGCTACGCTCTTCAACGACTCGGGTGCTTCGAAAATGCACCTCTCGATCTCGCACACGTCCGAGCACGCCGTGGCGCAAGTTATCTTCGAAAAATAGGACTTGGGATTGAACCTGCTTTTTTCCACATTGCTCATGATGATGAATTGCGTCCGTTCACTCCGAGTAATCCGTGTCTCATTAACGGAAAATCGGCGAAGCCACCAGAGGTAAGCTTCGCCGATTTTCCTTTGGGAAAGTTATTGCTGATCTATCCTTCGCTCGATAATGTTCTGCACCATCGGCCGGACATTCGAGAAAAAGTTGAAACCCGTCAGCCCTTCAACCCGATGGACGCTTGTGCGGAAGTTACGCCACGGAGTATTGAGGCCAATTGACTGATCGTTCGGCATTATTACCGCTATGACTCGAGTAGTTTTGTAAACTCGGTCGACGTCGTTATCACCATTCGGGAGAACAATGATCACTTTCCATGTTACCGAAGGAACCGTCACGTGACCGCCCGCGATCGTGGTCGTCACGCCGCCGTTGGAACCCGTTCCGCCTGTTCCTGCTCCACCCGCGATGATGTAAAGCTCGTTCCCCTGCGAGACTAGCGTACGGCAATACGATTCCAATTCCTCCCAGGGGCCCTGATTGTTGAATGGCGCCTGCGGCATCATGTTCGTCATGAAAAACGTCGCTGAATTATCCGGGACTGATCTTGTACGGTCGGCCGACGGCGTATGATGTCCCCGGTCAAATCCGGACCCCGAGTAATCGAATTCGTTGACCTGATACCAGCCAGCCGGAAGACTCGGATCGGCGCGGAAATCGTCCTGACGAGGAGCCGAACCAAGCCATGAACTGTCCAGATGCCAGCTCACCCAGTTCGGGGTTCCGCGATCGCGGTGGTACGACATCACGTATTGACTCTTCGCCAAAAGGTAGTTCGTCGGATTGTTTACGTCGGTCGTCGCTGCTGACGGGTTCCCCATCGTCAGATGAATTTGCGGATCGCCGGTCGGACTAACCAGTAGTCCGATGGAGGTGGTTGCCGAACGCATTTGTGCGTCGCCAACCGTGATCGGCAACACCTTTGCGCCGCTCGAAGTATTCACCGGAACCAAAGCCGTAAATGAGAAGAGATTGTCGCCCGCCGTTACGTCTCCGTTTGTCCCGTCGTCAAAGAAAGACTGGGCTGCGGAACCGCCAATAGCCGTCAGGTTACCGACAACCGTAATTCCGGTACTCGTGGGATTTGTGGCTGGATTCACCCTCACGGTGAGAAACGCCGAGGTTCCCGCTTCGACATTGCCAGGTGCGGCCGCACCAGTAGCAGAAAGTGGTATCGTCCCGTTGCTCTGGACGTTGATGTTATCGATCCCGATCCACTCGTCACTCTGATTCGCGTTGGTGGTAATAATTCGAAGCTGCACCAGCAGCTGATTATCTGTTTGCGCGGGAAGGATCACGGCGACCGGTGTGACCAGCGTCGCAGTACTTGGGCCGCCGGAAGCGTCGGCAACAAAAGCACCGGGAACGTTTGTGTAATTACCGCTGCTGCCAATTCGGTACTGCAGGGCGACCGGCTGGACGGAGTTATCGCTCGACGCATCGACGTCCCGCAGTAAATACGAGACCGCGATATTTGTGGCTCCCTTCGTATTGAGACTGATCACGATGTGCGGAGCGTCGGCGGTACCCGACCCCTGGAATGCGACGACCGGATCGGCGAGCTCAAACTCGGCCAGGCCCCCGGAGATAAGAATCGCAGGATCGGTTTGATTGGCCGTGACGTTCAGCGCAGTTCCAGAAAAATCATTTAAGAGGGTCTGCGGATCAATGCCTGTGTCGGAGTTAGGCGAGTAATCGCCAAGGTAACCCACAATGCCCGGCACACCGATCCAGACATTGTTGGTGGTGATCATCGATGTGTCCGTCCAGCTCTGCGAAAACGGCAGCGGCTGTCCGGTCGGGGGTGCACTCGTGACCGTCAAACTTATGTTGGTGTTTCCCGTTCGCCCCTCGGCGTCGGAAATTACGACGGGCAAATTCTTCGCTCCACCGGGTGTCGCAGCGGCAACGGTTGCCGAATAGGAAAACGTGTTGTCGCCAGCCGATGTGTCGCCGTTGGTGCCGTCGTCGAAAAATGTCTGCGACGCGGACCCACCGATAGTCGAAAGATCGCCAGCCACCGTGATTCCGCTACTGGGCGGGTTTGCCCCGCCGATGACCGCAACGGTAAGCAACGTCGAATTTCCTGCCGTCACTGTGCTCGGGCTAGCAGTGCCGGTCCCCGATGGAGGCGTGGAGCTGGAGGTCACCGTCAACTGGATGTTCGCCATTCCGGTCCGAGCCTCGGCATCCGCGATCGTTGTGGGAATGTTCTTTGATCCGGCGGTAGTTGCCGCCGAGACCGTGGCAGTAAAGGAAAACACATTGTCGGCAGCCGTCGTGTCTCCGTGCGTTCCGTCGTCGAAAAACGCTTCTGCAGCGCCGCCGCCAATCGTCGACAGATCGCCGGTCACAGTTACGCCGGTACTCGTCGGATTCGTTCCGTTCGTCACCGTCACAGTCAGCAGAGTGGTGCCGCCCGCGGCCACCGTACTCGGATTTGCCGCCCCAACTCCGCTGGGACTGCTGGAGCCGCTGCATGGGGCGAGTGGCGTGGCTGTATTACGAGGCGTCGGCGTTGTGACGCTGAAGTCGCTCGAATTATTGTCGGTCTCGGTACAACCGCCACCCAAACGCAATGCTGCCGTGGTATTCGAAAGTACTGCCGTCGGGCCGGTCCCTTCAAAATAGTTTGCTCCTCCGAAACCCACGAGATCGACGATCTGTGCTTGCTGAGCGGTTGAGCATGGGGTGCTGCTGCCGTTGCACGCGATACCGGTCGCAACGTTCGCAAGTATCACCTTGCCCGCCGTACCAGACATATTGATGGTGCCGGTCGCGTCAGGTGTCGGGATGGGTGCGCCGTTGGTAGTGCCGCCCGACTCCTGTACCAGATAGTACTGGCCGGGTTCTATCGATCCGGTGAGGGGCGTAAAACTACCGCTGAAATTTCCAGTACCCGTGGCGCTGGAGTACTGAACGGACCAGCCGGCAACGGATACGGTGGTGGTACCGCGATTAAAAAGCTCAATAAAGTCGTTGCGGTGTGTCGCCCCGGCGTTGTTACCGCCTCCGTACACCTGGCTGATCACCACCGTGTCGGAGATCAGTGCGACCGATGTTTCTTTCGAATCGGTAGCTAAAGATCCATTGAGGCCGATGGCGGT
>JBDTMK010000063.1:0-11351 GCA_039934315.1 Pyrinomonadaceae bacterium
TGAATGAACGCAATTCGATAACTATCGTCGGAGAAAGGATGACCATCGTCTGCACACAGATCGCCGGTATCCTTGCTCGCCGCATCGTCTGCTGGAATAAGGAAGGTGACGAACTTGCGAGGGGGCAGAAGTATGGACTTATCAAGTTCAGTTCGAGAACGGACCTCCTTATGCCGATAGAGGTTGAGATCAAGGTTTCGGTTGGCGACCGCGTCACCGGGGGTGAGACGATAATCGCAACGCTACCGTAGCCTATGGAAACCGAAGAAGGAAAAACAGTCCATCGGGGGATCAAGAAAGGGCTTTACGTAATACCTACCGCCTTCACCGCCGCCAATGTCGCCATGGGATTCCTGGCGGTGCTCTACTCGATTAGGGGCTTTCAGCTCGTCATTACCGAACCGACTCAGGCAGCTGGCTATTTCGATTACGCAGCCGTTGCGATTGGTCTTGCAATTCTGTTCGATACGCTCGACGGCCGCGTGGCTCGGATGACGAAGACCGCTACCGAGATCGGCGTACAGTTTGATTCCCTGGCCGACGTTCTGACTTTTGGCATCGCTCCTATCGCCCTCATCTACAGCTGGGCGATCGGTGCTTCTTTCAATGAGCACAGTTCCGAGCACGCGTTGGGTGTCTTTCTGCTCTTCATGTACTTGATGTGCGGAGCATTCCGTCTCGCGCGCTTCAATTTACAGGCGACACGGCCACGAGTTCTGCAGGAAGGAACTCCCAAGATCGACAAGAAAAACTTTGTCGGTTTGCCGATACCTCCGGCCGCCGGGTTACTCGCTTCATTTGTGCACTTCTCGCCGCTTCCGCTGAATTTTTACGGCGAGGGAATGGCCAGGTTCTACACTTACCTCGTTATGATCCTGATCGCCGTGCTCGGCGTCCTCATGGTGAGCACACTCCGTTATTCGAGCATGAAAACGGTCGGAACCGGGCGGCGAAATTTGTATCTGCTGTTGGTTATTGCAGCGACTGGTATGCTGATCTGGCTTTATTCGCGCTACGTCCTGCTGATCATTTCAGGACTCTACGTCGCGCATGGAATTGTTTGGTACTTATGGAGCATCATCCAGCCTCGCAATTCGCGGGCAAAGGACGATCGTCTCGCGGAGTTCCCTTCACAAAATCAGAATTGATCTATCGGCGGGTCCGGCGGCCTGCTGCTATTGGCGAGACGCTCGCGGAAGATCTCCGAGAAGAGCGTTCGTTCGGCATGTCGTCAACATCATCCGCATAAGTGTTTCGACACGCTATCAAAAGAGCGATCAGCGCGAGAAACATTACGGACACTGCCGTAGTGTGGAGAACGAAATCGAAAAGGCTGTGAACCAGGATCGCAAAGATTCCGGCAAGCGCACCGAATGCGATTCCGCGACGGTATAGGTTTCTTATCGCCATTGCGGCGCGGCCCGACACAAAGATGCGGAAAAGGCAGAACCCGCCGACCAACAACCCAACCAGTCCCGCATCCGCGAGAACCTGAAGATAATCGTTATGAGCCTGCTCGACGCGCTCGAGTCCTCCGCTCATGCTATCGTGCGGCGTGTACGCTACACCAAACGCGCCGAGGCCGGCCCCGAACGGAAGGTTTGTTTTTATAACTTCAAGAGTAACCTTCCATATATTACTTCGTCCGGTCGTGACATCACCCGACGCAGCAGTTTCCGCGACTCGCGTCAACGACGTGTCGCCGCCGACGAAGATCGCACCGCCGAGAACCGCTGCAAATAGCAAAACAGCTAGAGCAAGTTTCAATCCGAGACTCGAACGATTCCGGGTCTCGGTGGTCAGCAGGACGAGGAAAATGATTTCGGCGAGGAAGGCGACCAGGCCTCCGCGCGAACCGCTAAGCAGAAGTGAAACTCCCATCAAAGCAACTGCCGTGATGTAAAGAAGTCTTTTGTCCTTCATGATTGCGCCCGTGAAGATCAATCCCAGGGGAACAGCGAGTGCCATCTCCATGTACGCAGCAAAATTGTGGCGGTTAACGAACGATCCGAAGGGCGATGTCGCTTCGTAAATTCCGTAGATCTTTAACGGGCTCAGGACCGATTGCAAGATCGCAAAGAACGCGTAGCCGAAACCGAATACAGTAATGAGAATCGCCAACTTTCGGATTCGCAAAGCCGAATCAAGAACTACCAGCAAAACAGAAAGGAATAAGAAGAGGGCAAAGTAGTGGATCGCCGAGACCTCTGTCGCAAATCGATCTACCGAGATCGTTCGAGGAATCGACGCCACGCCCGCCACTTCGGCGATACTGCCGAACGGCACTACTTGCAGAAATCCGTAGATCGCTGCCGCGAGCAATGTTAACTGTAATGGATCTGAATTGAATCTGACGGCGCCCGTCAGAAAGCCGTCGGCCGCCCATAGAACTATCGTCACCGCGACAAGCAAATAAAACGCGGCGAGGATGGGTTGATGCACGGTCCCGTAGGCCACCGTCGTAAAGACGATGATCACGGCGATGAGGAAGAACGCGAGCTTGTTTGCCCAGGTCATAGCTTACTCAAACGAAAATCGTCGTACCAGATGGTTCCCGAAATCGGGCATTCTTCGCCACACGCGATGCGCCCGGTCCTTATGAGCACGCTGTCGTAATCCGTGGGTGCAGTAAATTCGACGGTCATCTGTTTCCAGTCGGCTGAACCGGCCTCGAAGGCTTCCGATGCGGCTATCCCCTTATTCTCTAATCCGCTGATGATCTGCAAAAGCGGTGGACCCCCGCTGCGAAGATTGTCGGTTCGGACCATGAATGAAAGGCGATACCGGCTGCCAGGCTGTACCGCGATCAACTGGACGACGTTGTGCAGATCGACTTTTGAATAACCCCTAAACGTTACTCGCAAACTCCGGGTCCCCTCGGTCTTCACACTCGAGTCGGGGAGAACATCGATCTTGGGCTCGTTTCTGTAAACACGCCACCCGAAAAGGGTCTCGTCCGGCGGGCCGATGAATTTTTCAAATCCTCCGTTGGTCACAGTTTCAAACTGTGCTTCGGGATCGATTCCCGTCTGCCGTGAAAACTCGAGCGATTCGCGAAAACGCTGTTTCTCGAATAGCCCACGAGCTATCCGCTTCGCGGTATCCATGTGATCGGCCTTTTGCTCTTCGGTCAAAGTGTTCCATACACGGAGAGCATTGTCCGCACTGCCTCGCGCCGCGTAAAAAAGCGCCAGCGTCGAACGGACGTCAGGTGTATCGGCCGCCAATGCTTCGACTCTCTGCGGATCCTTGTCAAAATAATCCCACGCAAGCGAAAAGACTTGTTCGCGGTAGACGATGCTTCGTTCCGTCGTTTTTCTAAGCTCGGTAAACGCCTCCTCGCTGCGATTTTGCCGCAGATAGAAATTGCCGAACTGCCAGTGGGGAAATGTGTATGTTGGAGCAAGCTCGACCGCACGGCCTAGTGCCCTTTCAGCTTTGTCAGGCATTTCAGCCTGTTCGTATGCACGGCCCAGCTCAATCCAATAACGAAAATCGTTTGGCGAAAGACGAACCACCTCTTCGAACATGCCAACCGATTTGTCCAAACTTTCCGGAGAAAAGTTCTCTTTCTCGCGAGTCGCGATAAGCCACATCGGCAGCGCGTCGCCGGGTGCGAAACTTCTGGCAAGCTGCGCAACTTCTGCCACGTTCGGTTGATTTGGCGTAGTGAGTGACGCGAGCATGTTGCCGAGCTGCCAGCGAATGGAAAACCATCCGAACACAAGAGCTCCGAGAATTGCCGCGACAAGGAGCAGTCGGCCCTGGGTGCTTTTAGAATCTAAAACGATCAAAGGTATTTTCACGCGTGTTTGAAAAACTCACTAACCTTTTCGACTACGTATTCCTGCTGTTCTATTTTCAGCTCCGGGTAGATCGGTATCGCCAGCGACTCTCGTGCGGCCCTCTCCGATTCAGGAAATTGCCCTTCGCGATAACCGAGATATTCGAAACATTCCTGCAAATGAAGCGGAACAGGGTAATAGATATCGGTGCCTATTTCGGCCGATGAGAGAAACTTTCGCAGGCCGTCTCTTTTTCCCGGCACGCGAATGACGAACTGATTGTAAATGTGCCGGCAGCCCTCTCTCTCCAAGGGCAGCCCGATCTGCTCCGTCAGACCGGCGTCCGTAAACAGCTCGCGATATCGGTCCGCATTCTCCTTTCGATTATTCGACCAAGAATCGAGATGCGGAAGTTTCACCCGCAGAACCGCTCCCTGAAAACCGTCCAGCCGCGAATTCAAACCGATCCATTTATGGTAGTAACGTTCTTCCGAGCCGTGCACTCGCAACGCGAAAAGTTCACGGGCGATCTCGGGATCGTCCGTCGTCATGAACCCGCCGTCACCCATGCCGCCAAGATTTTTGGATGGGTAGAAACTGAAACATCCAACTTCGCTCATCGCTCCGGCCCGCGAACCGTGTTCGTCGGCACCGATCGCCTGCGCGGCATCCTCGACGACCGGGATCCCGTGCTTGCTCATGAGTTGATTCAAAGCAGCCATGTCGGCGCATTGACCGTAAAGATGAACCGGCTGGATCGCTTTTGTTTTCTCGGTGATCGCGGCCTCGACCTTTGTAATATCGAGATTGAAAGTTGCCGGATCGATATCGACAAAAACGGGACGGGCCCCGAGTCTGGTTATCGCGCTCGCCGTTGCAAAAAAGCTGTACGGTGTCGTGATAACTTCGTCGCCGGAAGTTACATTAACTGCCATCAACGCGAGAAGCAGCGCGTCGCTGCCGGAGGCGCAACCGATCGCGTACTTGGTGCCGCAATATTCGGCGAGCTCGTCTTCAAGTGCTTTCACCTCCCCGCCCAAAATAAAGCCATTCGTATCGAGCACGCGGCCGAGGGCCGCTTCGATTTCGGGACGTAAAGAATTATTTTGTTCGGCGAGATCGAGTAAAGGAACTTTCATGTACTTGCCACAGAGCACACAGAGAACATCCTAAAACGTCTCTGTGCGCTCTGTGGGTAGATTCTAAACCAAATCGACGACCGTTTGCATTTTGACCGCTTCTTTTTTAGCCTGAGTTCAATGATCCGCGACAAATCCGCCCGAGCCCTTGAGATAACCAAGCGATTAAAAAAAACCTATCCGACGGCACACTGCGCGTTGAATCACACGACGCCGTTTGAACTCCTCATCGCGACTATACTGTCGGCCCAGTGCACTGATGAGCGCGTGAATATCGTTACTGCCGATCTTTTTCGAAAGTATCGAGGCCCGAATGATTTTGCCGCCGTCTCACAGGAAGAGTTGGAACAGGATATCTACTCGACCGGTTTTTTCCGCAACAAAGCGAAGAGCATTCGGGCAGCATCGCAGCGGATCCTCGACGAATTTGGCGGACAGGTTCCACAAACGATGCCAAAGATCCTTACTCTTGCGGGAGTTGCCCGAAAGACCGCGAACGTAGTCCTTGGAAACGCGTTTGGCATCGCGTCTGGAGTGGTAGTAGATACTCACGTTTCCCGGCTGTCGCAGCGGCTCGGGCTGACGGAAGAAAAAACGCCTGAAAAGATCGAGCTCGATCTTCAGGCGCTTGTCCCCAAGAAACACTGGGTTATTTTTTCACACTGGCTGATCTTTCACGGCCGGCAAATCTGCCACGCCCGAAAACCGAAATGCCGTCAATGTGTCCTGGCCGATGTTTGCCCATCCTTTCGCATCTTTATCAAGACCGGCATTGCCGCGGATTAACTCCAGAGCCTGCGATGACCATCTTACGGTCGAGATGCCGGAGCCGGAGTCGGGGTCGGCGTTGGCGTGGCCACCGGCTTAGGCATATCTTCAGTCTTAAATCGCGGGAGCATCTCATCGCGCATAACAAGTTGATAGAGAGCCGCCGCTATACTGACCGCCGACGACTTAACATCGCTTTCGATTATTCGTTCATAAGTATCGAGGTTCGTGTGCCAGGTGACGTTGAAATACTCGATCGGATCCTGCGACACGCCGATTCCCGGAAGCCCCGCCGCATTGAACGACGTGCTGTCGGTCCCACCCAGATTCCGGCCGTTCGCCTCGACGGCTCCCGCGATGCCGAGATCAGCGAACGGTCGCACTGCTTCTCTGAGAATCGATGCAGCTTGCGGAGGACCAAAAACACTCATGCCCCGCGCCCGGCCGGTCCCGCTGTCGATATTGAGATAGCCGTTAAACTTCGCCCACTCCGGTTTAGGATTTTCGAAAGTTCCGAAATGTTGTGCGACATAAGCCTGTGAGCCAAGCAGGCCTTGCTCTTCACCGCTCCAACACGCAACACGGATAGCGCGACGCGGCTTCACACCGATCGCTTTTAGAATGCGAGCAGCCTCCATCATCGTCGCGCATCCGATCGCATTGTCTGTCGCGCCGGTCGCCGAATGCCACGAATCAAGGTGGCCTCCAAGCATCACGACTTCATCTTTTTTATCTGAGCCATAGATCTCGCCGATCAAGTTGTAGCTGGTCTTCCCTTCCGGAACCATGTGGCTTTGCAAGTCGAACTCGAGTCGGACCGGCGTACCGTCCGCAAGAAGTCTCGAGATGCGGCCATAGTCCTCATTCCGCATGACGACCGTAGGAATGACTTTTGTGATATCGAAAGTTCGGTTATTAAAAGCTCGCACGGCCCCTCGGTCCAACTGGGACTCGTTAATCCTGACAAGAGCGCCGTTGTCGAGCAGAAACTTATCGATTTGCTCATTCACTTGCGCACCCGTTAAGGCGGCTGGCCGTGGTGCCGGCGTGGGTGCAGGTGTCGGTCGCTGAGGGCGCTTAGTCGGATCGGGATCGTACCGCTTTGCGTTCTCTTCATCAGCGATACGTTTCGGAGACGGCTCACGCGATTGATCGATAGACGTTGGTTTGCCGACGAGAACGAGCTTGTTTCTGATGCTTGATTTAACGCTCTCCAGATATGCCGTCAACTCCTCAGCCGTCGGTCCTTGGATGACGCTGGGATTTGCCGACGAGGGAAACGTGGGTGTGATTATGTGAACCGCGTCGCCGGCGACCGCACCCTTCGTGGGCGGCGTCCATGCGAGGACCTCGAACGTCAGAGTATCTGCGACCGGTGATAGCATCAATCCCGAGTTGCGGTCATTCACCCAACCGGGGTGTCCGAATTCCCACGGCTCCAATGCCGTGCTGTCGAAACCCCACCTCTTCATTTCTTCGGCGGCCCACTTCGCCGCGTTAACATGATTAGGTGATCCGGTGAGGCGGGGCCCGTATAGATCAGTCAGGATATGCAGCGTGTGCATGATCTTGGAATTCTCCATTCCTTCTTTGCGGATCTGCGCATTCATATCGGCCGTTTGGCCAATTGCAGCCAACGGAAGCACGAACGCATAGGTGAGTAATAGCGCAATTACAGTTCTCGAGTTTTTCATTTTCTGAGGCGCCCGACAGTTGTCGGGACTGGTTGTCCTGATGGTTTTTTTAATGCCTACCTTAGCTGACAGTTTCAACTTTATATCTTTCAATCCGGGTGCCCATTCCGAAAAACTGATGAAACGACAGAAGCGCGGGACGACGCACACGGTCGTCGGCTAATTGATGTAGTGCGGCGCGTACGTTTTCGGGTGTTCACAAAATGAAAACTATCGCCGGTGGCTTTGTCCTGCTTATCGCCTTGAGCACATCGGCGTAGTCATTTTCGAGAAGGTGGATCGACCCAGGTCGAGAGTGGTATCGGGAGACTAAATTATCTCTCCGACTAAATCGTATTCGTGCGCAGCTGTGATGCGAACGTCGTAAATAGATCCGACGTTTGGCTGAAAATCTTCCGGCATATCGTTGATCAGAATGTAGCCGTCGATCTCCTGGGCCTGACCCTGCAGACGCCCTTGAAAAAGTAGATCAGATTCCTGGGAGAGGCCCTCGAACAAGACTTTGTAAGTATTCCCGACTTTTGATTTATTAAGCTGCTTGCTGATCTTCGCCTGTTCCTTCATCAAGCGGCTGCGGCGCTGTTTGGCGATTTTCGCATCCACCTTATTCGGAAGGTCAAACGCCGGCGTACCCTCTTCATCGGAGTACGTAAAGACACCAAGATTATCGAAGCGACAGTTTCTAACGAACGCCATCAACTCTTCGAAATCTTCTTCGGTCTCGCCGGGAAAGCCGGTGATGAACGTGGTGCGGATCGCAATTCCGGGAACGCGGCTGCGAACGCGTTCGATCAATCGCTCGAGGCTTTCCCGATTTCCTCCGCGTTTCATCAGCTTCAAAACATTTCGCGAGGCGTGCTGCAGCGGCATGTCGAGATACTTGACGGCCTTCGGCGTGTCGGCGATCGCGGCAAGAAACGCATCCGAGATGTGAGTCGGATATGCGTACATGACGCGGACCCACTCAAGCTCATCGATTTCACCGAGGGCCCGGATGAGGGCAGCGAGTGCGTCGAACTCGCCGAGATCTTCTCCGTAGCGGGAAGAATCCTGTGCGATGAGGACGACTTCCTTTACTCCTTGACCGACGAGATTACGGGCTTCCTCAATTATCGATCCGAAGCGTCTCGAGCGAAACGAGCCGCGCATTCCCGGGATCGAGCAGAAAGCGCATGGACGATCACATCCCTCCGCGATTTTTATGAACGCAGTATGTGCTTCGGTCGCGCGAAAACGAGGTGTATCAAAGTCGTAGAGGTAAGTTGCGGTCTTGTTTCCTATCGGGCTAAGCGTCAACTGCTTTGCGTCGAATCTATCGTCAGCGGCTTTTAGAATTTCCCCAATCTGCGAAGTTCCGATGAATGCGTCGACAGCCGGAAGCTCCCTCATGAGATCGTCGCGATAGCGTTCAACGAGACAGCCCGCGACGATGACCCGTTTCGTGACACCCTGCTCTTTCGAGCGCATGACATCTAGGATCGCGTCGATCGATTCCTGCTTTGCCGATTCGATAAAGCCGCATGTATTTACGACCACCGTCTCGGCGTCTCCGGCATCATTTGTTATCTCATAGCCCGCCTGCTGAAGCGTACCCATCATGACCTCGCTATCCACGAGGTTCTTCGGGCACCCAAGGCTGACAAATCCAACTTTCTTCATATCAAAAACAAACGCTGATTATAGTTGATTAGGCACTTTCGTGGCAGTCGCGAAGGTATTTAGTTTCGAAAAACGGACGATCCGTTGCGTCTGAAATCAGCCTTATCCGAGCCAGCAGTCAATTTGGACGGCCTCGACCGTATGATCCGCTGGTGCGGATTACGAAGATCTTTATCACAATGAAGAACCGCGGCGAAGTCAGTTCAATTGGATAACCTTTTATTCCGCGCACCGTGGACTGCTTTTCTACCACTGAAAGCTGAAGTATTATCGGGCTTCGAGAAATATTTTATGCCGAGAGACAATCAACAGCCTGATACCAATTTTGTCGCGTCAGTAGCAGAGATCAGAGCGCAATTCCCTGCTCTGGAGCGCGTTCACAACGGAAACAATGTGGCCTATTTTGACGGGCCCGGAGGCACGCAAGTCCCAACCTCGGTCGTCGACGCTATGACCGATTATCTTTTCAACCACAATGCCAACACACACTGGGAATATCCTTCGAGTAACGAGACCGACCAAATCATCGAGAATTCCCGACGAACGTTCGGCGATTTCTTAAACGCCGAGCCGGACGAGATCGTCTTCGGACAAAACATGACGACGCTGACGTTTCATCTTTCACGAGCGTTGGGACGAAATTTCCAGTCGGGCGACGAGATCGTCGTCACCGAGCTTGATCATCATGCGAATTCGGATACGTGGAGAGCTCTGGCTCAAGACGTAGGAGCCAAGATTCGGGTGTTGCCAATGGATGTGAAGACGGGCCGGCTAGAACTCGACAAGTTGGGCGATCTTTTAAATAAGAGAACGAAACTAGTCGCGATCGGAGCGGCTTCGAACATCCTTGGCACGATCAATGAATTCGAGACCGTCTGCGCGATGGCTCGTGACGCGGGTGCCTTAAGTTTCGTCGACGCAGTTCACTACGCCGCGCACGAACTGATCGATGTTAAGAAAATCGGTTGTGACTTTCTCGCGGTCTCGGCATACAAGTTTTACGGACCGCACATTGGAATTCTGTTCGGACGAAAGGAATTACTCGAAGCGATCGACGCCCCACGAATACGACCTGCTCCGGACTACTCACCGGATCGAATGGAAACGGGCACTCAAAACCACGAAGGAATCGCCGGCGCAGCTGCGGCAGTGAACTTTCTCGCGGGGCTCGCTAAGAACGGCCCTCGTCGTGAACGGCTAAGCTTGGTTTTTGAAGAGCTACATCGTCGCCAGCATGAGATGCTGAAAGTGATGTGGGAGGGTCTTACAAGTGTTCCGGGTGTAACTATCTATGGCCCGCCTGCGGAATCGTCTCGAACGCCGACGATCTCTTTCAGCGTCGCGGGCCATGCTTCTGAAGAAGTCGCAAAGAAACTGGCAGTCCAGGGATTATTTTTATCCGACGGCGATTTTTATGCGTCGACCGTTGCTGAGATGATCGGAGCCGGTGGATTGATACGGGCCGGTCTTGCTTGTTACACAAGCGGCGAAGAAGTGCAGCGCCTGATAGCCGAAGTTCGAGCTATCGCATAAAGTGCCGGCAGATTCGTCCCGCAAATTAGTACTACCTCTGTTTTGTCCCCTCGATAGATCGTCTTCAACTGAAGTACGCTCAAAAGCTTGCCTTTGAAGGTTAAACCATGTTTATATATTTAGAACTTCCCCGGGATTGTCCACCGCCCTCCCATCTGATTTTGTTCAACTAATAATTAAAAACACGGAGCTCGCCAGTGGTAAAGACGTTATTTGTTCTTTCGCTCTTATTGGTTTCTCTACTTAACGTTCCGACTCGCGCTCAGCCACCTGAAAACGCGACGTTCAAGGTGACGGTCGTCGATAATGACCTGAACGTGCGAAACGTGCCGAAGTTCGGCCTGATCATTAAAAAACCAAGCGAGCCTTCATTTCACGAGGCGAGAATCACGACCTCGTCCGAGGGCGTTGTGAGTTTTTTCCTGCCGCCGGGTTACTACGTTGTAACGGTCGACAATCCACTTTCATTTCAGAATCGTACCTACGACTGGGCACTTCCGTTCGCGATCGAGTCAGGCAGACTTATCACTGTGGACCTGAGCAGCCATAACGCGAAAATCCGACCTGTCTCAACATCACCCGCGGCGCAAAGTCGAGACATCAGCCGCGGCGGCGAAATGTTCAAGACACTTCGCGATGGAGTTGTGACAGTTCAAGGCGAGCTCGAACCCGGTACGGGCTTCATTATCGACGAGCTGGGTCTTGTTTTAACTAATCAGCACGTGATCGATCAGTCTAACGAGATCCGTGTCCGGTTCGATAAATACACGGCG
>JBDTMK010000064.1:0-11235 GCA_039934315.1 Pyrinomonadaceae bacterium
GCACTTTCCTATAACCAAATACTTTTTATTTAGGCATAGGGCGGTAATGCGACATCACGGCGCATTCCGCACGGGAGAAACGCCATGGATGTAAAGCTACGCAAGATGGTTCACAGCGTGTCGTTCTGGATGTCGATGTTTGCGGCCTTCGTTATCTTTCATAGCCTGTGGGCGCTGACGCATTGAGTTATCGGATTTCTCCTGCGGCTATGCCGCCGATAGCGGAGGGCTCCGATTCGAGAGCGGAAGGCTCCGATTCGAATATTGTACTCAAGATCTTCGGCTGTGCCGCCCGATGAGCGGAAAGGCTCGACTCAAATATTGAATTCAAGATTTCACGCGGCTGTGCCGCCCGATGAGCGGAAAGGCTTCGCCTTTCCGGCCGATCCTCCCTAAAACCTAAGGAGGCTCCGCCTCCGAACTACTTTCGCCAATCTATTCGATCAATATCCATCCGCAACGGTTCGCCATCCAACGGCTGTCGATTCCATATCCGCGAACTCGAATAAAGATAATCATCTGGATGCTCGACCAAACCCGCTTTCACCGGATTCTCGTGAATGTAATTCACCTTCTGCCTGAAAGTCGATTCGCTTGTCACCAGAAATGTATCGGCGTGATGTTCCCAAACCGAATATTTGTAGCCACGCTTTTTCTCGAACATCTTCAATTTCTCAAGAGCAGAGATAGCATTCGCTTTCAGGTGATCGAGGATTCTTTTTGCGGAAATGCCGTTGAGATATCGCAGCGTGTCTGAAGGTTCCCGCTTGCTGTCTGTGAGGATGTGATAGTGGTCAGGCATTATCACGTAAGCGAAGATTAGAAAACCAGCTGACCGACGCGCTTCATCGAAGGCGTCAGCCAGGATTTTCTTTAGTGTGTCGGTTCGGAAGATCGACAGACGGTCGTGCGCGACAGACGTGAAAAAATAGCCGGGAGTATCTATTGAAATTCGCATGGGAGGCGAAGATTCTACGCTTTAGCGATTACGAAAATCATTAATTGTTCTGAATTCGGAGGCGCAGCCTCCTCTGATTTTTTTAGGGACTTGCCGGAAAGGCGAAGCCTTTCCGCTCATCGGGCGGCACAGCCGCAGGAATTGCTTACGTCATTCTGAAAAATAAACGGGTCGCGAAAAGTCCGTGATGAGATCCCGTCCATCTTCCTCTACTAAATTGTCTATGAGCCAGGTGCGGCCATGGGGAACTAACCGAACAATAACTTTCCTGCGCATCTTTCCGACGGTGTTGTCGTTCCAGTAGCAATCGACCACAACAGTTGCCCACGTGCGCGTCTGGATCGACCGTCCAATCCTGAATACCTGCGGTGGACTTTCGGAATTAGTGAATACATCACCGGAAATGTACGGCTTCATGGCGTTGCCATCCTCGTCGGTTTTGTTCGCCTCCTCCCTTTGGAGCTCATATAGCATCAGCTTGTAAAGCCGTGTGGTGAACCAGCGTCGCTCTCTGCGGACGTTCTCGCGGGAGAAGAACATTCTATCCGCAGATCGAAAATGTTCCGTGTAGAAAGATCTGGTAACGACGGCAGCCGAATGGCGGCCCTGAGCGCTCGCCATTAAACCGGATCCAATGAAACCTATTGCGGCCAGTGCCAGGAAAATGCACTCTCTTCGAGAATATCTCAACTATTTAAGCTCCTCTTTATCCCTCATTCACCTTCAACACCGCGAGAAACGCTTCCTGCGGGATCTCTACTCTCCCGACTTTCTTCATCCGCTTCTTTCCTTCTTTCTGCTTTTCGAGGAGCTTGCGTTTGCGCGAGATGTCGCCGCCGTAGCATTTGGCGATGACGTTTTTGCCCATCGCTTTGACGGTTTCGCGGGCGATGACCTTGTTGCCGATGGCGGCCTGGATCGCGACTTCGAACATCTGGCGGGGGATGAGTTCTTTCATCTTTGCGGCCAGCAGCCGTCCTTTAGACGTCGCAGTATCTGTATGCAGGATCAGCGATAGCGCGTCGACGGGTTCGCCGGAAACCAAAATGTCGAGCTTCACGAGTCTGCTTTCCTGATAACCGGACAGATGATAATCGAGCGACGCGTAGCCGCGTGAAACGGATTTCAACCGATCGTAAAAATCCAGCACGATCTCATTGAGTGGAAGCTCATAGACCAGCATCACTCGATCCTTGGTAACGTATTCAAACTTTTTCTGAACCCCCCGCTTTTCGTCGAGCAGCGGAAGAATACCCCCTAGAAACTCGTCGTTTGTCAGGATGGTCGCCACGATGAACGGCTCTTCGATCTTCGTGATGCGGCCGACATCGGGCATCTTCGACGGTGAGTCGATCTCCGCTGTAACGCCATCCGTCGTCGTCACGCGGTAACGCACGCCCGGTGCGGTCGTGATCAACTCAAGGTTGAACTCTCGTTCGAGCCTCTCCTGAACGATCTCCATGTGGAGCAAGCCGAGAAATCCGCAACGGAATCCGAAGCCGAGCGCGGTGGACGATTCCGGTTCAAAGAAAAACGACGCGTCATTGAGACGCAGCTTTTCCATCGCGTCGCGAAGATCTTCATATTGCGCCGAGTCGATCGGATAGAGACCCGCGAAAACCATCGGCTTTACTTCCTGAAAACCGGGGAACGGAGTATCAACGGGCCGTGCAGCTTCCGTGATCGTGTCGCCGATCTGAACATCGGCAACCGTTTTGATAGAGGCTGTCATGAAACCGACCTCACCCGGACCAAGCTCGTTTATCGGTGTCGGGCGCGGCCGATTAACGCCGATCATTTCGATCAGATATTCCCGCCCAGTGTTGAAAAATTTGATCTTCGTGCCTTTTCTGATAGTTCCATCGATGATGCGAAAGAGAACGATAACGCCGCGGTAGCTGTCGTACCAACTGTCGAAAATGAGCGCTTTGAGCGGAGCATTTCTGTCACCTTTCGGCGGCGGGACTTTCGCAATGATCGCCTCGAGAACTTCGTCGACGCCGAGTCCGGTTTTCGCGGAGGTCAGTACGGCTTGGCTCGCATCGAGGCCGATTATGTTCTCGATCTGTTCTTTTATTCGATCCGGCTCGGCGGACGGGAGATCGATTTTGTTCAGGACAGGAATGAGCTCCAGATCGTTTTCGATTGCGAGATAAGTGTTCGCGAGTGTCTGTGCTTCGACACCCTGCGATGCGTCGACCACTAGCAGAGCCCCCTCGCACGCGGACAGCGAACGCGAAACCTCATAACTAAAATCCACATGGCCGGGTGTGTCGATCAGGTTCAGAATGTAGTCTTTTCCGTCCTTTGCCTTGTAATCCAAACGCACCGCGTGCGACTTGATCGTGATCCCGCGCTCGCGCTCGAGATCCATGTTATCCAGCATCTGCGCTTCCATATCGCGATCGGCGACTGCTCCGGTGAGCTGGAGGATGCGATCGGCAAGGGTGGACTTCCCGTGATCGATGTGGGCGATTATCGAAAAATTTCTAATGTTCTCAAGCTTCATCTTCAGCAAAATCGAAACATAACAATAACAAAACACCGGCCCATACGCATTCCGGGTCTCGTCTCCGCAGCCACAAGTCGTCGTTTACTCCGAAACTTTATTTCAAAACTGAATCCGCCGCCGCAAAGACCGCGAACGTAGAGGCACAGATTCTAAGTGCCCCCGCACTGATTCAGATCAAGCTGTGAATTAGAAACTTGACGATTTGGCTTTGCGTTCCGAATTACGGGGCCGTTCCTTTGAGGCGTGATACGCCGCTATACCTGGAGGTTTTTCATGAAGATGTTTTTTTCGAAGCATATTGCGCTGGCAGTGCTTTTTTTGTTTATCGCTTCAATTGCGGCCCGGCAAACACCGGCCCAGACCGCAGCGAACTATGTTGTCTTCGGCGTAACGACGTCGAATAATCTTATACGCTTCAATAGCGTGCGGCCCGGGACAATACTCAATTCGGTCGCGATCACCGGTCTTCAAGCTGGCGAGAATGTCGTGGGGATCGATTTTCGCCCGGCGACCGGACAGTTGTTCGCACTCGGAAGTACGAGCCGCCTCTACCGCCTCGACACCGTGACGGGTGTCGCGACACAGGTTGGAACGGCCGGGGCATTTGTTTTGACCGGTACAAACTTCGGTTTCGATTTCAATCCTGTTCCCGACCGAATTCGCGCTACATCGGACACGGATCAGAATCTCCGCCTCAACCCGAACGACGGAACACTTTCGGCGACCGACGGAACTCTCGCGTATGCCGCGGGTGATCCGAATGTCGGGCAGAATCCGAACATTGTCGCCTCCGGCTACACGAACAGCTTCGGAGGTGCAACGACAACCACGCTTTACGATATTGATTCGAATCTCGACATCCTTGTCACACAAAATCCCCCGAACAACGGAACGCTCAACACTGTTGGAAGTCTTGGCGTAAACGTCTCGGGTGAAGCCGGCTTTGATATCAATTCCGGAAACAACACCGCGCTCGCGGCACTGCAGCTGGCAGCCGGCGGCACTTCATCGCTTTATCGCATAAATCTATCGACGGGTGCGGCAACCGTTATCGGCGCCATCGGCGGCGGCGTTGCCGTTCGCGATATCGCGATCGGACGAAGCACGGCAAGCGGTTCCGCGACCGCGACCATCGACTTTGACGGCGATGGCAAAACCGATTACGCAGTATTCAGACCAAGCACCAACGTTTGGTACATATACCAGAATGCGACCAACACGGTTAGAACCGTTCAGTTCGGCTTGTCGCAGTTCGACGTGCTTATGCCGGGTGACTATGACGGAGACGGCAAGACGGATATCGCGGTCTGGCGTACGACGAACGGAACATTCTATGTGCTTCGAAGCTCCGACGGAGGTGTATCGATCGTTCAATGGGGAGTTCCCGGTGACGAACCGCTGGCCCGCGATTACGACGGCGACGGGAAAACCGACTATGCGGTCGCACGAAAACAGAGTGGCTCGCTCGTCTGGTACGTCCTGAATAGCGGCAACGGCAGCATTCGAATCGAACAATTCGGTCTCAGCAACGACATCACTGCACCGGCTGACTACGACGGCGACGGTCGCGTCGACCTTGCTGTGCACCGCGGACAGCTGGGCGAAGCAGCGACCTTCTTCGTACAGGGCAGCCTGCAGGGATTCTATGCAGTTCGCTGGGGTCTCGGCGGCGATCTGGTCGTACCGGGCGATTACGACGGCGACGGAAAAGCAGATTTCGCTGTCGTCCGCGAAGGCTCGCCCTACACATGGTACGTGCTTCGAAGCTCCGACGGTGGCTTGTTCGCCGACAACTTTGGAAACAAACCGTACTTTACTACGCAGGGTGATTACGACGGTGACGGGAAGACGGACTTCTCCGTTTACGATCAGATAGACGGAATCTTCTACGTGTTCCGTTCGTCCAATTTCGCCACGACGCAGTTCGTATTTGGTCAGAACGGTGACATGCCCGTCGCGAATTACGACACACACTAGACACCTCGCGGTACCCGGCGTTCCCCATCGGGAACCTCGGGTACCGCGGTTGGTTGTTAGAACCAGGAGAAAAAATGAAGATTTCAATCAAAAAGCTTTTTGCCGCAACGCTGATGTCCTCGCTATCGATGATATCTGTGTTTGCGTCAAGTCATGGCGAGGCCCCGCTCATAAGCATGGACCGCTTTGCCGACAACACTGATACATACGCTTTCCGCAGCGTCGAGCCCGGCCGCGACGGCTTCGTTACTCTGATCGCGAATTACATTCCTCTGCAGGAACCGTCTGGCGGCCCCCAATGGTATCGTTGGGATGACTCTGTGCTGTATGAGATTAGGATCGACAACACCGGCGACGGCGTCGAGGACATCACCTACCAGTTTCAATTCACCACGCAGACGCTTAACAACACGACCGTGCTGGGACACACCGCACTCAACGAGAACGGCCGAATCGACTATCTCGGCGATGTCGACTACAACATGCCGCAGACCTATTCGGTGACCCGTGTCGACAGTTCGACCGGCCGACGCGGACGCCTGGTTGCGGGCGGATTGCGGACACCACCGGCGAATGTCGGCCCGCGTGTAACGCCTAACTACGAAACGAATCTCGGTCAGCCGGCAGTCTATCCTCTGCCCGGCGGCGGGAAAGTCTTCGCCGGAAATCGCGACGAATACTTTTACATTGATCTCGGCGTCTTCGATGCCATCAACTACCGGACACTTACGATCGCCGACGGACAATTCGTCGGTAACGGCATCGATTCGACGCAGGGTTACAATGTCAGCACGATCGCGATCGAAGTTCCGATCGCGGATCTGACGAGCTCGCGTGCGGTTCCTTCAGGCCCGACCGCGCCGGATGCAGTTATCGGCGTTTGGGCAACCGCGAGCCGGCGAACGACTCGTGTCATCCAGAACAGTGGAAACCGCGTCACCGCCGGTGCGTGGCAGCAGATCTCGCGTCTCGGAAATCCTCTGGTAAATGAGCTCGTTATCCCGCTCAATCTCAAGGACGCGTTTAATTCGCTGTCGCCGCAAAATGATGCTGTGGCAGCTCCGGCTGTCCTCGATCCGGAAATTCCGAAGATCATCAAGGCGGCCCTCGCCTTGTACAACGGCATTAACATAAACATTCCGCCCGCCCCGCGAAACGATCTCGTATCGATCTTTGCGACCGGCATTCCGGTCAACGCCGTGACTGGACCGAGCTACACGACGTTTCTTTCGGACGGCCAGCCGCACGAATACTTGCGACTGAACGTTGCGATCCCAATCACGCCGATCGGGAGTATGAATCGCCTCGGCCTGCTCGGTGGTGACGTCGCCGGATTCCCCAACGGACGCCGGGTGTTCGATGACGTGACGGATATCGCGCTGCGTGCGGTTCTCGGTGGAACACCGTTCACTCCGACTTACAACGTCGCTCCGAACAATGTTATCGGCGACGGTGTTAGCTCGAATCCGGAAGGGCCGCTTCTGACGCGGTTCCCGTACCTGTTGCCGCCTAATCCGGGCAACACACCTCGAACCTCAAACATTCGACCGGCGACCGGATTTGCCGAGGCTGAAGCTAAGAGCGAGAAGAGCGACCAATAAGGCCGCTTTTAAGACGAGTCGGGGCAGCAGTGCCCCGACTCCTTTTCCAAACCTGGTACGTTTATGTTTTTAAAGAATTACATTCTCATCGGTTTGCTGACTGCGTGCCTATTGCTGGCCGGGTGCGATCGGCAGCAACCCGTAGCCGCCAGCAGCACATTTCCGACATCCGACATCGCAAGAGCGCAGGCGGAGATCGATAAGGCCCCGGATCTGCCGCTTGGGTACGCGAATCTCGCAATGATGTTCATTAAGGAAGCGCGAAGGACCGGCGACTTTTCCCTAAACAAAAAAGCTGCGGCGGCCGTCGAACGCGCTCTCGAACTTTCACCGAACGACGTCCCGGCGCGAAAGCTCGAGGCGTCGCTTCATCTCGCTTATCACCGCTTTCACGAGGCCGCTGATGCTGCGAACAAGTTGCGACAAGAGCTGCCGTCGGACGCGTTTGCGTACGGAGTTTTGACCGACGCGTATATGGAGCTCGGCGATTATGATCAGGCTGTCGACTCTGCACAGCGGATGGTCGATCTCAGGCCGGGGACCGCATCTTATTCACGAGCGGCACAGCTTCGGGTGCTTTACGGCGATCACAAGGGGGCGGTCGAAATGTTCACCCAAGCCGCACGTATTACCGATCCATCCGACAAAGAAACGCAGAGCTGGTGTTTGGTTCAGTTGGGTGATGAGCTTTGGCGAAACGGCGATTACGCCGGAGCGGAAAAAGTTTATGACGAGGCGTTGGAGAACTTTCCCGGGTACTTCCTTGCCGTGGCCGCGAAAGGGAAGGCGAGGGCTTCGATCAGCGATTACGACGGAGCGATCCAGTTTCTCACCGATGCTCAGAATCGCGTACCGAACGCCGATACGATCTCGCTTCTCGGCGACATCTATTTTCTGCAAGGCGATGGAGTAAAAGCGCAAGCACAGTACGACCTGCTCGAAGTGGTCGAACAGAAACTCGGGTCGGCCGGCGACCAGAAACGGCTCGCACTCTCGTGGGCCGATCGCGACGTAAAACTCGATCAGGCGTTGGCGATCGCGACCAGCGAGTACTCAACGCGCAAGGATATTTACACGGCCGATATTCTTGCCTGGTGCTTGTACAAGAACGGCGAGGTCGCGGCCGCAAAAGAGAAGATCGATGAAGCGATGAGGTTGAAAACAAACAACGCACGGATCCTTTTTCACGCGGGCATGATCGCGAAGGCGACGGGCGACGGCCGCGGAGCTAAACGGCTGCTGACGGAGGCTTTGAAATTGAATCCGGCATTCGATCTTGTACAGGCCCGCCATGCAAAAGAAATACTTGCTGAGTTGAGGTGACGCGATGCCAATCTTTCGGATCATTTTGATTGCATTTGCCATAGCCGGATTCGTCGGGTCGGCGGCGGCTCACCCGCTTGGCAACTTCAGCGTTAATCAGTATTCGCGCCTCGAGGTCGGGAAGTCTGAGATAAAGATCCGGCAGGTTCTGGACCTGGCTGAGATACCGACTTTTCAGGAATCGGCGGTGATCGATGAGGATCGGGACGGTGCGATTTCGCAGATCGAACTTGATGCGTACGCGGCGCGATTGACGCCCATCTATTTGTCTAAACTCTCACTCATCGTAAACGGCGAACGGCTAGCTCTTCGCGATCTCGGGACGACGTCGACGCTTGCTCTCGGTGCGGCGGACCTCAAAACTCTTCACATCGTTTGGGACCTCGGGGCGGATCTATCCAGTGTCGATGAGGAAAACAAGGTCACGTTCACGAACGTTAATTACGCTGAGCGCGTTGGCTGGCGTGAGGTCGTCGTAAATCGCGCGGGCGGAGTGGCGGTCTACAACAGCACTGCTTTCGGCAGCAATGCGAGCGATGAATTGCGGACGTTTCCGGCGGAGGTCATTTCCTCGCCGCTAAACGAAAGGGAGGTGGAGTTCACCTTCGCTTCCGGATCTCGTCCCGACGGAGTCCGCGCCCTGCAAAACCGTGACGGTCATCTCACCGCACAGGTGCAGAATGACCGGCTCGCCGCTCTGATCGCGGTTCCCGCGATAACCCCCGCGATCGCCATTTTTGGATTGCTTCTCGCTTTCGGTCTTGGAGCCATGCATGCGATGTCGCCGGGCCACGGGAAAACGGTTGTCGGTGCGTATCTGGTTGGCTCGAAGGGGACGGCAAAACAGGCGGCGTTTCTGGGAGCAACGGTAACGATCACGCACACGCTCGGTGTCTTTGCACTCGGCCTGCTGACGCTGTTCGCATCCACATATATTTTGCCCGAGACGATCATGCCGTTCCTGAGTTTCTTTTCCGGGCTGATCGTCTTATACATCGGCCTTACGATGTTCAAGTCCCGCCTTTTTTCGGCACTCGGAATATCCGGGCGCGACGCTCATCATCACGATCACGGTGACGACGGTCATTCGCATCGTCACGTCGAGGAAGGCAGCGCTCATTCGCACACTCACGACGGGCATACTCATTCGCATCTACCGCCGGACGAGATCTCATGGAAGAGCTTGCTCGCGCTCGGCGTATCGGGAGGGCTTTTGCCTTGTCCGTCCGCCCTCGTTCTTATGCTCTCGGCCATAAATCTCAACCGTGTCGGTTACGGGCTCATACTGACCGTCGCTTTCAGCCTCGGCCTCGCCGCGACGCTCACCGTGGTGGGATTAATATTCGTGTACGGTGGGCACCTGTTTACCGGCACCCGGCTTGGCGATAGCCGAATATTAAAAGCCTTGCCCGTTATGAGCGCGCTGGTGATCGCGACCCTTGGGGCCGTCATTTGCTATCAATCTTTCTCGTGAAATGTTTCTGTGATAAATTCGCGAGATTTGCTATAGTTGTTTCTCACGGAAATATAGGGTTTATTTCGCTTTGTTACCATAAGGAGCATTGTTATGAGAAACGAATACGACAGAGAAGATTCAAGCGTTACAAACAAATTGACTTATTTGCTGATCGGCGGCGGCATCGGAGCGGTTATCGCTCTGCTGTTCGCTCCGAAGTCGGGTACTGAGCTGCGAGAAGATATTGCTGATGTGACCCGCAAGGGTCTCGAAAAGAGCAAGGAAGCGGCGTCCCAGCTGCAGGAAAGGGCAGGCGAGTATTACGAAGTCGGACGCGAACGGGCGAGCGAAATCTACCAGACGGCGCAGGACAAAGCCGGCGAGCTGGGTGAGAAGGCAAAGAGCGCGGCGGCCCGAACGGCCAATCCGTTCAGCGCGGCGGTCGAAGCCGGGAAGGACGCGTACGTCGCTGAGAAGCGCCGCAACGAAGCGAAGTCGATTACCGAAGGACGGCCGAGCTATCCGGTCGAGAATAAAGAAACTAACTAGCGTATGAACGCGAACGAGCCGCAATTTTGGATGATGATCTCGTCGATCGTGATCGCGGTGTGTTTTATCGTGATGGCTATCGGGCTTATCTCGATCGCTGTAGTTGTTCGTCGCGTCACCAAAACAGTCAGCCGGATGGAAGAACGCTTCGATCCGCTGATCAGCAAGGTCAACGCGATGAGCTCGCAGGGCAAAGAGATCTCGGTGCATTTCAACGAGATCTCCGCAAACCTATCTATCGCGACCGGCCATCTCGCCGAATCGACGCAGCTCATCAAAGAAGAGGTCGCCGAGCTTCGACTTCTGGTTGGCGAGACGGCGGTTACGGCCAGGGACAAGGTCGCGATGGTCAGCCAGACGATCGATCGCACACATGATCAGGTTGTAGATACGACCGAGTTTGTCCAGCGAAAGATCGTCGAGCCGGCGCGCGAGATCGCGGCTGTGATGGCGGGAGTCAAGAAGGGCCTCGAGGTCTTGTTCGCTCCCCCGCCAAAGCCGCTCGATCGGGCTTACATGGAAGACGAATTATTTATCGGGTAGATAGAGATCGACAAGCGACAGGTTTTGAGGGGCGTTCGGTTACGCCCCTTTCTCTTTTTATCGCACCGCTTTAACCTAGGGCTCACCCGCCTCAAATCGTTCCTTTAAATTATTTAATCGTAACTATTGTCCGCTTTTCTTCCTAAAGTGGGGCGTTTGTTGATACCATAGCCATACCAAATTTCTCGTAAAACTCAATCTCCCCCTTTAAAAATTGCTTTTGTTTGTCTATTTGCACCTGCGCAGAGGCAAGCCTTTTCTTGTCATCTGCAAGCTTGGCAATCTTTTGGGTGATGCTTTCTATTAAATCTTTGTC
>JBDTMK010000065.1:0-11213 GCA_039934315.1 Pyrinomonadaceae bacterium
ACACCTCCGCCGACACGCTGGCGCAAGGCTATCTGGGCTTTTGTGTCCCGGCCTTTCGCATCTGTGTCTGTCGGACAAAAGTTCTGGCTGGGTTTTGCTTTCCTGTGCATCGTCACCACTCTTCTTCTAAACAATCCGATATGGAGAGCGTCTGGCGAGACGTCGTACAAAGAAGGTGAGATCGCTCGCGAAAGTATCATCTCGCCGGCAGACATTTATTTTATCGACGAAGAGCAAACCGAACGTATACGCGAGACGGCAAAGGAGAGTGTCCGGCCGATCTTTTCGTCCGTGTCGAAGCGAGCGGACGAGGCGGTCCAATCCTTCAGGACGGCATGGGAAAGCATTGAACGGAAGAATGCGGCCAACGTCTCGAACAAAACGAACACAACAAATCGTAACGACGTACCCGCAGTTGGGAACTCTGATCTTGCACGTGTTTTCGGACTTAGAAAATTCAGTCCCAACGAACTTGAAGCAGTTGTCCGTGTGCTGCGTGAAAATGCGGGCGGCGATATCTACGCAGATCAGGACGAGCAATACATTCAGGGTGAGATCTCCATCGTCGATCGCCAGCGGCCGACCGAGCTTCGCGCATCGCAGAATCCACTGAACACGATGACGAAGCTTTCGGACTCGCGCCAAGGTCTTCGTAAGGGATTGGGCCAACTGCAAAGTCTTTCGGATAAGGAGTCCGAGGTTTTCGCCGCAGCTTTGTCGCCGATGATCCAGCCGAGCATCATTTACGACGCGGCGGCCACGGAGAATGCGCAGAAGCAGGTGGCGGACAGCGTGCAGCCGATCACGATCTCACTCAAGCGCAGCCAGAAGATCGCGGCCGAAGGCGACATCATCACGAGCAGCATGCTCTCGCAGATCGCGGCAATCAGAAATTACAGTTCTTCGAATCGCCAGATCAATCGCTTCATTGGATTGTTGATCCTGATCACCGCGCTGTTTTGGGGCGCATGGAAGTTTATTGAACAGCACGGGCTCGTTCAGCGGTTGGCGTTGTCGGAGCGAAAGACGTTCGCGCTTTTCGGTTTCATTGTTGTCGTGCAGACTGCCTTGATGGCGATGTTCTTTCGCGTCGCGGATTTCACGGCTTCGCAAAACGTAAGAGCCCCGATGAGCGATCCCAGCCTATGGGCATTCGCCGTTCCCTTTGCAATGGGCAGCCTTCTGATGACACTGCTCGCGGACCGCCGAACGGCACTTTTCACGGGTATATTCACCGCGATCTTGGCCGGCTTTCTCGCTCCTCGTGGATTGGAGTTTGCGGTCTACGCGATCGTTTCGTCGTCAGTCGCGGTTTATGGAATCGGCCGTTATCGCAGTCGACAAACTGTGACGATCGCCGGGCTCTTCGTCGGTCTCGCCGGAGCTTTTCTGGCGATTGCCATCATCGCCTACACCCAGCAGCCTTTCATCCTGAACACTGTTCTTCTGGCGATGGCTTGTGGGTTGGCGAGCGGGATAATTACCGCCGCCTTGACTGCGATGTTCCTTCCGCTTTGCGAATCACTGTTCGGGATCCTCACCGACGTAAAATTACTCGAGCTATCGAACGCCGACCTTCCGGTCCTGGGGCAGCTCGCGCTGCGTGCGCCGGGAACGAACCAGCACTCGCACGCCGTTGGGCAGCTTGCGGAAGAGGCCTGCCGGGCTGTTGGGGGCAACGCGCTGTTAACGCGTATTGGAGCTCTCTATCACGACATCGGCAAAACCGCTGCACCCGAGCATTTCGTCGAAAATCAGATGGGAAAGAATCCACACGACCGTCTGAAGCCGGCACAAAGCGCGAAGATCATCATCAGCCACGTGACGTATGGAACGAAGCTCGCGAAAGAGATGGGGCTGCCGCAGCGCATTGTTGATTTCATTCCGCAGCATCACGGAACGAGGACGCTGCATTATTTCCTGAAAAAGGCGCAAGCCGAGGCGAGGAGCGAGGACGAGATCTCCGAGAACGACTTTAGATATCCCGGCCCTAAACCCCAGTTCCGCGAGGCGGCGATAATGATGATCGCGGATTCATGCGAAGCCGCAGCTCGCAGCTTGGCAGAGCCGACGCCCGACAACATTCGATTCATCGTGACGAAGATCATCGATACGATCGTGGCAGACGATCAGCTCGACGAGTGCGACCTGACGCTGCGTGAGTTGACACAGATCCGCGAAGCGATGATTCGGTCACTTGTAGCGATCTATCATTCGCGCATCGATTACCCAGGTTACATTCCACCGAATTCGCAATCGCGGGTCACGATCCCCGCGGATCTGGACAGCGAGGAGCGCGGGATGAAATATAGGGACCCTGCCGATATTCCAGTTTCTCCCGGCGGTGAGATCGAGGACGAAGCTGTCGAGGGACCGACAAATGCGCCTGATAAACTAAAAGCGAAAACCGTCAATTAAAGTTAAATGCAAGCGAGCCTTTCGTACTCTGCGATCGTTCCGATAATGCGTGATACTAAATAACTAAGTTCCGACACGCGTGCCTGTAACAAAAAAAACGGCCGAACGAATATCTCGTCGGCCGATTTCTTTTAAAGTTAAGAAGTTTTTACGCTCCGTTTGTATTAATGAGCTCTTTCAATTCTTTCCCCGGCTTGAAGTACGCAACCCGCTTAGCCGGAATATCTACTGCAGCTCCGGTCTTCGGGTTTCTTCCCTTACGCGAGTTTCGCTCGCGCACGCGAAAACTTCCAAAGCCTCTCAACTCGATCTTTTCCCCGCTGTTCAATGTCTCGATGATACTGTCAAAAATTATTTCCACCAGCTGCTCGGCATCTTTCTTGGTCATGTCGGCTTCCCGCGCAACCTTTTCTACCAAATCCGCTTTTGTCATTTCACATATCCTCGCACCGCAATTTTAATCCAGTTTCAAAATGAAGGCCGGCACATCCACCTCACTAGGCGGACGTCCGGCGCAAAACTAAGCAGACTGCTGTTCCGACTCTTCCTTCTCGTCCGCGGGGGCTTCCGCCGTCTCGGCGGTTGGCGTAGGATTTTCGGTTGTAACAACTCCTTCCGCTTCACTCTCTGCTTCAGTCTGACTTTCAGCCGAGGCAGTTTCAGGTTCATAAGGAGCCGCTTCAGATTCAGCTTCCGTGGTCACTTCCGGTGAATCTGTAGCCGCAACGGTTTCAGTTGACTCGCCCGGTACAGCTTCCGCGGCTGGTTCAGCGTCAGCCGCTTCACCATCCACCGTTGCCTCAGCGCCTTCAGAGGCTTCACCCTCGGATGCAGCCGGCTCGTTTGCCGCGGCTTCAGCGGCGGCTGCTTCCCGAGCAGACGCTTCCTCGTACTCGCGTCGAGCTTTCTCCTTCTTCTCGCGCTTGGCCGCGTCCTTCTCTTCTTTGGAAACCTCAGTTTTCGGCTCTTCTTCCGGGCCTCCTTTCATGATGTTCGCAAGTTCGCCAAGGCTGGCCATTCCGCCTTTCGCCTCAGTGGAGAATTGTCTCGAATCCACGACCGGTTCATCGGCTTTACCGACGGCACGAGCAGAAAGGCCGATCTTTTGATCGTCATTCTCGATTCGCAGGATTTTGAAATCCATCTCCTGTCCGAGCTGAACAACATCTTCCGGTTTCTCAACTCTCTCGTCAGCAAGCTCCGAGATATGACAAAGCCCTTCCAACCCTTCGCCGAGCTCGACGAAAACACCAAAGCTCGTGAAACGTGTGACCTTGCCGCGGACGGTGTCGCCGGGGCGATGCGTCGCGACGAAACCTTCCCACGCACTCGGGGTAAGGTCTTTCATCGAGAGCGAGAGGCGTTGTCCGCGCGGATCGATGTTTGTAACGATCGCGTCGACTTCCTGGTCCTTCTTCAACAATTCTTTCGGGTGCTTGAGCTTCTTGGCCCATGTGATGTCCGATACGTGAACCAATCCATCGATGCCTTCCTCAAGCTCAACGAATGCACCGAAGTCGGTTAAGTTTCGGACCTTCCCGTGGATCTTCGTGCCGACCGGGTACCGGATCGCAACCGTATCCCAAGGATTGTCCTGCAGCTGCTTCATGCCGAGGCTGATGCGTTTTTCCTGGGTGTCGACTCCAAGCACCTGAACCTCGACCTCATCGCCCTTGTGAAACTGACGTTTCGGATTTGCACCGCGCTTCGACCACGAGATCTCGGAAACATGAACCAGCCCTTCAACTCCGGGCTCGAGCTCGACGAAGATACCGTATTCCGTAACGGACGAAACCTTTCCGGTGACTTTTGAATCGACCGGGTAAACTTCGACCACCGTGGACCACGGATCGGGCTGAAGCTGTTTGTATCCAAGCGAGACTTTTTCTTTCTCGCGATCAAGCTTGAGAACCTTTACCTGCAGATGTTCGCCAACCTTAAAATTGTCGGCCGGATTCTGGAGCCGTCCCCATGACATATCCGTCACATGAAGCAAGCCGTCGATGCCGCCGATATCTACAAAGGCACCGTACTCGGTAAGATTCTTGATAGTGCCTTCGACGACGTAACCGACATCGATCTGGTTGAGTGTCGCGGCTTTCTGTTCATTCACGGCAACGTCGGTGATGACCTTGCGGGAGAGAACGATGTTGTTGCGGCGGCGGCTAAATTTGATGATCTTCGCTTCGATATCCTGGCCGATGTAGCTGTCCAGGCCGCGGATGGGACGCGAGTCGATCTGCGATCCCGGAAGAAACGCCTCGACGCCGTTGATATCGACGGTCAAGCCGCCTTTTGTCTTATCGACGATCTTTCCGACGACCGGTACATCGTTCTTGTAAGCTTCTTCGATGTCGTTCCAGATCTTTCGCGATTTTGCGTCGGTACGGGAAAGCTGCGGCGGAGCGTCACCAGAGTGAATGCTCTTTATGACGACCTCAACGGTGTCGCCAACGGACAGCACGCTCTCGCCTTCGACATTCTCTTCGGCAGCGATGATGCCTTCGGACTTGTATCCAAAGTCGACCAGTATGCCTCGTTCCGAAACACCGACTACTTTGCCTTCGACAAGATCGCCGGCGTGATACACCGTTTGCTCTTGTTCGAACTGCTCAAGGATCGCGCCGAAGTCGATCTCGCCGCTCTTCTCCTCGGACACTTCATCCGCCGGCGGGGCAGGCGGTTTCGCCACGCGTCTCGGCTCTGTCCTCTGAGGCGCAGCTGGTTCGGGCTGCTCGCTCGGGGCGGCTTCCTGGGTTGCCGCTGTTTCTGCTTCCTCTGTCGCTGCTACCGGAGCCTGCGCCACCGCGGGCTGCTCTTGTTTGTTTGTTTCCACAACTGGAGTTTCGCCGGTTGTCGAAGCTTCAGTCTCGTTGTTAACGTCGTTTTGCATTTACCGTGTGTGAACTTCCTTTAATAAATCTAGCCCGAGAATTCTCGGGTTCTCTCATGTCCGGAGTAAGTTGTTCTGGATTTCCCGTTTCGATAGTTGCGGGGAGCGTTTGGAAAACACGGTTCGTCCCCGTTCTTCCCAGACCCAGTTTCCTTTGACCGGATAAGACTAAAATTTACACGTCCAGCCGATTCAGGTCAAGGTTTACAAGCTGAAAATCCTTAAACAATCTACATTTAACGGCGCGCGGCAATAAAAAGAGGCAGCCCCGGGGGACCGCCTTAAAGTGTTGGGACCGAACAAAAAGTCAGATCCTCGTGATCATGCTGTTTATATCGCCGACACCGGCGAGTTTTTCCATTTCCTCTTTCGCCATCGCCGAAGTGTTTTGGATACCGGCAAGCCGCAGCCGGAATTCGTCCGGGTTCGTGGCTCCTCTGAGGGCTTCTTCGAGGGTAATCATGCCCGACTGATAAAGGTAAAACAGCGACTGGTCAAACGTCTGCATGCCGTATTGCGACGTTCCCGCCGCGATTACGTCACGAATCGAGGCAGTCTTTTCTTCGTGCAAAATATAGTCGCGAATTAGCGGCGTCGATATAAGGACCTCGACGGCCGGAACGCGGCTGGCTGTCTTTACCGACTTCATAAGTCGCTGCGAAACGACCGCCTTTAATAAACCGGCGAGTTGGATCCTGATCGATTTCTGCTGATAAGGCGGAAAGGCCGAGATTATTCGTGTCAGAGTTTCCTGGGCGTCGAGCGTGTGAAGGGTAGACAGAACGAGATGCCCTGTTTCGGCGGCGACGAGCGCAGTTTCGATCGTCTCAAGGTCGCGCATTTCACCGACGAGAATGACATCGGGATCCTGACGTAAGCTGCCGCGTAATGCCTCAGCAAACGAACGCGTATCGACGTCGACCTCGCGTTGAGTGATAAACGATTCCTTGTCCTTGTGAAGGAACTCGATCGGGTCTTCGATCGTCACGATGTGGGAATTGCGCGATTCGTTAATGTGATCAACAACAGCCGCAAGAGTCGTCGATTTACCCGAGCCCGTCGTACCGGTCACCAGGATCAATCCACGGTTTTCATCCGCGATCGTACTCAGCACCGGCGGCAAACCAAGCTGTGCGAAATTTCGGATGTCGTCGGAGATCACGCGTGCCACTATCCCGATCGAGTTGCGCTGCTGAAAAATGTTTACGCGAAAGCGCCCTAGCCCCGAGACGCCATAGCCGATGTCGACTTCGTAGACCTCTTTGAAATGTTGCTTCTGACGATTCGACATCATTGAGAACGCCATCTCGAGTGTCTCGTCCTGATTTAGTTTCGCTGCACCCGCTAACGGTCTTAATTCGCCGTTAACGCGGATGACTGGCGTGGAACCGGCGCGAAGATGCAGATCGCTGGAGCCAAAGCTCATTGCCATGCGCAATAGATCGTCAATTCTGGTAAGCATATTCGGGAAAGGGCAGTAGACCGGGTAAGGAAGTGTTAGAGGACGGTAGTGAACTGAAGTGGCGGAGATGAATGCCGGACCGTCACGACAAGTTTAGCGGTTCGCGTCGACTATCGTCAACGAAATTTTTGGTTCTGGCGCGTTGTTCGGTCACATTGACCGGGTCGAAGTTTGCAGGTGTTCAGAGTTGCGAAGTTTGCAATCGACACACCAAAGATGGAGCCTAATTCGTCCGACTTGGGCGATCTAGATAATCTTCATCGAACTCGTCGATTTTGTGATCTCCACGCGGGCGGGCGGTGATCCTATTTGCACTAGTTTCCGTTCGTGACGAAGTCTTGAGAGTCGTTCTGGCTTGTAGAAAGTCGCGGTACATTGAACCGAACCAACCGCTGTGCCGGCACTTCTCCGCGTTCGCCGGATACTCAGGGTTGGCGATGAAGAAGTAGTCTCGTTCGAAGTTTCATTCGACGGCCAGTCGGTTCTGACCGTTTCCGGAATCTGGAAGAGCGACGCTATGCTCGTGACGAGAATCTTATGATGAATGACAAACGTCACATGCTTCGACATTTTCTCGCCGCCCTCGCGTACCGCACGCAGAAAGCTCTTCGAGGCGCGCCGGATGACTTTGGGGATTTCAAAACCGGCAACGCTGTTCGTACGCCGAAGGAGCTGGTGCGTCACATGACGAGTGTGCTTGGCTATGCGAGAACGTTTTTTATCGGGGGCGTATACCGGCCTGAGCCGCTTCCGACATTCGGTGCAGAGATCGCGCGATTTCACGAGATGCTGGGGTACCTTCGTGAAGATCTCGAAATAGGAACGCTGCTCGACGGACTGACTGAAGAGCAGTTGCTGCAGGGACAGTTCTCCGATGCGATGACGCATGTAGGTCAGCTCGCCATGCTGCGGCGCCTACATGGTGACCCTATTCGTTCCGAGAATTTTATCTATGCCGCGATCTCCGTGGAGAATCTTACACCTAACCAACCGGACCCGGTCGCGCCCGATGAATAGTTGTTCTTGTTTTCCGTAGTGATTTTCAATCAAGCCTCTGGGACGAGCTTGGTCGCTAAAATCCTTCGCGCAGTGGAACCGCATTCACGTCCCAGCTATACTCAGTCTCGAATGAAACCCGTGGCAAAAATTAAAAGAATAGTTCCTCAGTATGCGATTCCGGGGGGCGAGGTTTCGATCGAGTGCGAGGGCTTTCGGCCCGAGTCCGGCGGCGGCCACTCGGCATATCTCGATGGCGAGCGTTGCCGCGTAACTGCCGCTTCGTCGCGCCGTGTGCTGGCAGTATTGCCGCCAGCGGAGGTCAACGGCAAGTCTTCGATACATCTGGAAAGTGGTGGTGTCGAGACCGAGCCGGCGCGCCTAACTGTTGGGCGTTTGCTGGCCGATGAAATGCACATCGTCGCGAATCCGGCGATAGATCCGAAAGACGAATCGCTGATCTTTACGCGCTCGGGTTCGCGGGGACAAGAACTTTCTCCGTCCATGTTCCGCCTCGAGACCGATGGGTATCTAGACGAGATGCCGGTCGAAATAATGAATCCGACGGGTATCGCATTCGCTCCTGATGGCGATCTCTACGTAACCAATCGAGCGGAGGGCCGCGTCTGTGCGATCGAGCGCGGTGAAGAGGCTGTTGTGTATGCGACCAGTCTCGGGATAGCAACCGGCATCGCCTTCGACCCTGAAGGCGTAATGTACGTCGGCGACCGATCGGGCACTATCTATCGGATCCCGGAACCCGCCATGCCGGAAAAGTTCGCGACGCTCGATCCATCGGTCGCGGCCTATCACATGGCTTTCGGTCCGGATGGACGTCTCTTCGTCACTGCTCCAGGCCTCGCGAGTCACGACGCGGTTCATGCCGTGGACACGAAAGGAAACGTGACGACCTACTTCCGAGGGCTCGGACGTCCGCAAGGTTTGGCTTTCGACAATGAAGGGAATCTCTATGTCGCCGCATGCCATCGCGGTAAACACGGTGTCGTTCGGATTTCCGAAGGCGGAGAGTCAGCAGAGATTCTGGTCGCGGGAAATAATATTGTCGGACTGTGCTTCACACGCAACGGGGAGATGGTTGTGGCGACGAACGACTCGGTCTATTCGATCAACATCGGGATCTATGGGACCCTGGTTTAAGAAGTGTGAGAGTGATGGGTGTGGAGTGAAGTACGAAATTCCTGAGCACCAAAGGTGCAGTGTAATTAAGCCAGGGGCAACGCCGCAAGGTAAATCCAAAGGTTCAAACAATCATTCAAATATTCGGATTAACTCCTCCGGCTCACGTCTTGCTACGAACGACCGCTTATGTTGAGACTGTTCCTGATCGTTACACTTTTGACTTCGTTTGCTTGCACGAGGGCCGACATCGGTGACCACGCCGGCAACCCTGTTTTGCCGATTTCCCCAACGCCGACCGCGACGGCCCTGCCGACTTTTACTCCAACGCCCATCCCGGAGAAGGTCGACGTTCAACTTCAAACCCAGCTTACTAAGGTCGCTAAGGACGCTAAGGGTAAGGTGGGCGTCGGTGCAGTTTTTTTCGAAACCGGCCAGGCCGCGTTTCTCGATCGAACCGGGCATTACCCGATGCAATCGGTCTACAAACTGCCGATCGCGATGGCTGTGCTGAAGATGGTCGACGAGAAAAAGGCCCGGATCGATCAGGACGTCAATATCACGCCCGACGATTTTGTCCGTCAGGGTTTTCACAGTCCGATCCGCAACACTAATCCGCAGGGAACCGTTCTCCCCTTAAGCGAGGTACTTCGATTCTCGATCTCGGAGAGCGACGGGACCGCCAGCGACGTGATTCTTGATCTGGCAGGCGGACCCGATGCCGTGATGTCGTACTTAAACGGAATCGGGATCACCGACATGATCGTCGCCCACAGCGAAAAATCGATCAGCAAAGATTGGGAAACACAGTATCGAAACTGGTCGACACCAGAGGCGTCGATCGAGCTGCTTCGCGCTTTGTATGAACGCCGGGCGAATCTCACTGAAGAGATGACAAACTTCGCATTGAACCTGATGACTCAGACCGAAACCGGTAACCTTCGCATCAAGCGCGGACTTCCGGAAGGAGCTGCGCTCGCACACAAGACCGGGACCGGCGGGATCGAGAAAGGCATTACCGGAGCGACGAACGACATAGGAATAATAACGCTGGCGGACGGCCGACATATTCTTTTGGCTGTTTATGTTTCAGATTCGCCGGAGAACGGCGCGGTGCGGCAGAAAGTTATCGCAGATATCGCACGGGCCGTGATAGAAAGATGGGCACCCGGAAGCTATCCGAATTCTAATTCGAACAAGTCCGCGGGAAATCGAAACGGCGTGAATGCTCCGCGTTAGTTTAAGGCTCCGTTATCGAGCAAGGATGTATTCGTTCCGCAAAAACCATACAGACGAACCTTCGACCTGAACCTCTTTTTTTAACGAGAGATTTTTCGCATCCACGAGATAGGTGTATCTGAACACCGCCTTCTTATTGTTGTCCGAACCCGGCTGCGTCGTCACCAACATTAGAGCCTTGCGATTGGGATGAGTCTTCGCGATCACGCGCTCACCAAAAAAAGTTTTACCGTCATCGGACAGCACCGCTTCAGATAGCTTATTTGCTTTGGCCTCGTCCGGATATTCATACGAGAATGCCCAGGTGGCCGGCTTGTTAGTTTTTCGCGCGACGGTGAGATTCGATCGTATGCTTGTCCTTTTGTTTGAGGTGTAATCGAGGTACGTCAGTGTGCCGGTCCATTTTTTACCCTCAAGCAATTTCAGATCTTTCGGTTTTAGTACCACGATCTGTCCCAACGTGAAGGTGTAGCTGACCAACAAAAATAGAAGACCGATCAGCAAGTTTTTCATGGAAACAGTTCTCCTGACATCGGTTTATCGAACTGCTGGTAATTCGCTTGACCAGGTCTGGCGGATTCGGAGACAGAGATTTTTTTCGTGAAGGATGTCACTGCGCCGGATCGGATCGGACCGCGCGGAGCCACTGCCCTGTGATAAAAAGAGCCGGTGCAAAAGAGCTCATCGCCCTTCTCACACCGGCTCGTTAAAACAAAGATGGATCCTTAAACGTTAAGGCCGTACTCGTTCGACACGGATCATCAGTTTATATTCTCCGGGTCCGAAGTGCTGACCGTCATGATACGTGATTATGTACTCTCCGTGGGCGACCGCTTCTTCCGCCTTATCAGCCGTCAGGAACATCGCGGCTGGAATAAATGTGGCAGGGTTTGGCGATGCCGCCGCACCAAATGAATCGCCCGCAATGCCGATGGGTCGGCTGTAATCATTTCGAGTCGGAGCGTATTCCAGAACGTTATCGATCTGTTCCAGCACGTTTCTCCGGGTTGAATTAAAATAGCCCGAGCTGCCACGCACAAACATGTGTAGATAGTCACCCGCCTGGCG
>JBDTMK010000066.1:0-11203 GCA_039934315.1 Pyrinomonadaceae bacterium
TTTGCGCACAGACGAGCGCGTCTTCCTCGACGGTACACGAATGCCCGATCTGAACGAGGTTGTCGATCTTCGCACCGCGCTTGATACGCGTTTCACCAACCGATGCACAATCGATCGCCGTGTTCGCACCGATCTCCACATCATCTTCAAGTACGACACGACCGACTTGCGGGATCTTCAGCCAATGCCGCTCCTCGTCCTTCGCATAGCCGAACCCGTCAGATCCGATAGTCGAGTTATTATGCACGATGCAGTTGTCACCGATCTCGCAGTTCTCCCGGATCGAGACGCCGGAATGGATGGTCGAATTTCGCCCTATGGTAACGCCGTCGTAAATCGTGACGTTAGGGAAAAGTTTTACGCCATCCGCGATTCGGCAATCTTTTCCGACAACGACGTTCGCACCGATCTCGCAACTGGGAGAAATCGTCGCGCTGGGATCAAGGACAGCCGCCGGGTGGACAGACGCAAAAATGTCGCGCCGCGGATAAAAAAGTCTCAGGGCACGGGTGTATGCGAGGTACGCGTCCTTCGCACGTAAGACCGCAATGTCATCCCGCTCATGACCGACATCGTCATTTAGAAATATAGCGCTCGCTTTTGTTTCCTTGATCTGCGGCGTGTATTTCGGGTTTGCGAGAAACGTGATATCCCCCGGTCCAGCAATATCCAGACCCGCCGCGCCGGCTATATTCGTACCGCCGTCGCCTTGGTCTATCGTCGAAAATGTAGCGTCGGCGAGTTCGGAAAGTTTCATATAAATTCCCTTGAAATATTATCACTCGATATGCAACACTATTTCCAGCAACGAAATTACCCAAGCTTTCTCCGTCCCTATTCCAAAGCCCACTCTCTCGAATTCAACGCAGTAAAAACACCCAGGAGTACACATGAACGATAAAGTCTTTGGTCAGTCCAGTACAAAGAAAACCTCAATGGACGATTACCTCACTACGGAACGCCAGGGCGGCACGCGTCACGATTACGTTGATGGGAGAGCCATTCCCCGCACTGCCTCGAACCGATGGCATAATATGCTGGCTGCAAATACTGCCATTGCGCTCGGCAGCCGCATGCACGGGCACAAGTCTGAGATCTACATCAGCAATATGCGCGTCAAACTGAAAAACAACTACATCTGCTATCCCGATGTCATCGTCGTGAACGGCGAGCCGACATTCTCGGATCAGAATTCCGACCTACTCCTGAACCCCACGGTCATCGTCGAGATCTTTTCAAACCAAACTGCCTCGTCGGACAAAACGAATAAGCTCGAGAGCTATTTGGCGATGGAAAGCATAAAGGAATTCGTTCTTCTGAAAGAAGAAGAGATGCGCGTCGAACAGTATGCCCGGCAGAACGCGAAGCAGTGGATGTACCGCATCTACAACGAGCGTGACGATGTGATCTCGTTTGAATCCATTAACTGTAAGATCTCTCTCGCCGAAATCTATGCCCAGGTAAAAACCCGACAGGCTGAGCTATCCTCTAAGGCTGTTAACTAGCCGGAACCAAATCACATTAAATTTACGGGGTCGATCTCGGTGTAAATATGCCGCATGTCGGCCCCGTTCTCTTCTGCGAGGTGCAGGCCCATCTCTACCGTTTCGCGAAGTTTTTTGCGACTGGAAGATTTTATGAGGATCTGCATTCGATATTCATTTTTCAGACGCGAGATGGACGCAGGTGCGGCACCGAGGATCCGACACGCCTTTTCTGGATTTGCCGCGTCGAGCGAATTTCGCACGATGTTCGCATTCGTGCTGGCGACCTGTTCATCCGTATTTTTTATGAGGATGGAAGCGAGGACGACGAACGGGGGATAACTTAACTGGGAGCGAAATCGGATCTCTTCGTTATAGAAGCCCTCGTAATCCTGGTCACACGCATGTCGCAGAGCATAATGCTCGGGATAATAAGTTTGAATTAAAACCCGTCCAGGAAGCTGCCCCCGGCCGGCGCGTCCGGCGACCTGGGTCAGGATCTGGAATGTGCGTTCCGCGGATCGAAAGTCGGGCAAGCCGAGTCCGATATCGACCGATATAACTCCGACCAGCGTTACGTTGTGAAAGTCATGGCCCTTCGCGAGCATCTGCGTGCCGACAAGCATGTCGATCTCGCCCGCGTCGAATGCTAGAAGTGTTTTGGCCATCTGCCCGCGCTTGGCCATTGTGTCGCGGTCGATTCGCGCGATTCTCAGTTGTGGAAACTGCTTGATCAAAATGTCCTCGACCTGCTCGGTACCCTGGCCGATAAAGTACAAAAACTCGCTCTGGCAGAACGGGCACACGTCGGGTGTATTCGCCGTAAAACTGCAGTAATGGCAGACGAGCTTTCCTTGCTGCCGGTGATAGGTGAGCGTGATGTCGCAGTTCTTGCAGCGCAATCTTTCGCCGCATGAGCGACAGAGAACGAACTGTGAAAAGCCGCGCCGATTCAGAAGGATTATCGACTGCTCGCCCTTCGAGTGGGTTTCTTGAATCGCGGTGACGAGACCCGGTGACAGCACCACATCCTTTCCAGCCTTCTTGAATACTTCTCGCATGTCGACGAGCTCAGCCTTCGCGAGGGGTCTGTTTCCGATCCGGTTCTCGAGTTGCAGATATCGGTACTTTTCCGACTTGGCGTTGTGATATGACTCGAGGGAGGGGGTCGCCGACCCGAGAATAACAACTGCGCCCGCAAGGTTCGCACGCATCACTGCGACATCGCGTGCATTGTAGAACGGCGATTCGTTCTGCCGGTAGGATGTGTCGTGTTCCTCGTCCACGATTATCAGTCCGAGATGATTCAATGGAGCGAAGACGGCCGAACGAGTCCCGATCACAACACGAGCCTCGCCACGCCGAATGCGCCTCCATTCGTCATACCTTTCGCCTTGCGAAAGATTTGAGTGGAGGATCGCCACCTCGGAACCAAACACGGACCGGAGACGTCGAGAAAAGACGGGAGTCAAAGCGATCTCCGGAACGAGCATTAATGACGACCGCTCCGCCTCCAGCGCGTTCCGCATCGCGCGAATGTAAACCTCGGTCTTTCCGCTTCCGGTGATGCCGTGCAGAAGAAACGCTTTGTAGTCGGTTAGAGAAAGGGCTTGCTCGATCTCCGAAAGGACCGCGTTCTGATCATCATTGAGGACGATCTTTCTGTGTTCGGCAGTCGACGTTGTTGCGAGGGGATCACGCATCACCTCAGTCGTGAATACTTCGACAACACCGCGTTTCGCAAGCGTGCTGATCGATGAGGCACCGATGCCGGCACGTTCCAGCAGATCGGTGAAGATCATTTCGCCGCCGCTTTGCGTCAGCAGGTCGAGCAGTCGCTGCTGAGCTTCGGTGAGAGGCTTTTGACCATTGTCGCAGTCACTACCATTTAGGATTCGAACCGCTTTTCGCCGCTTTGGTTTTACCTTTTCGGCGAGGGCGTGGTCGCGGACGGTCACATTCCCGGACCTAAGCAATTCGCGGATCGCGCGTCGAGCACCAGATCTTCCGAACTCTTTCTCAAGCTCGTTACCTGCAATCTCATCGGCAGCCGCCAGCGTTTTTAGAATTTGATCACGGACCGATCTAAGGCTTCGTGTGCGAAGCAGATGTTCCCGGCCCGATTCGGCTATCCGGACGAACTGGATGACCGTCACGTTCACGCCGGCGGGGAGCGACGCCTTTAGCATCTCTCCCCACGATGCCGCGTAATAATCCGCCGTCCATTTCGTCAGTGCGAGGATCTCGTCATTTACGAGCGGTACGTCGTCGAGAACTTCGGCGACCTCTTTCACCGCGTCTTCTTCAATCCCCATCGCCCGGTCCAGCGTTTCGTGAAGCGCAACTGCATAGCCCGTCATCAAACGATTACCGAATGGCACCATCATTCGCGCACCAAGTCTGACCCGGTCAAACTGTTCCGCCGCCAGTTTGTAGGTAAACGTTTGTCTTGGTGGAAGCGGAAGTGCGACCTCGACAAAACGAAAAGGCGTCGGCGTGTTATCGGGTGGTTCAATCATTTCTAGGAACGGTAGTCGAATGATAACCTAAAGGAACTTTTTGGAAAAATTGTCATCTAATTGCACTTGGAAGATCTTATGGACGCGTTTTTGGAACCGCAGGAACAGAGGAAGGGAAACGGCAAGGCGCTGATTCTCGGCGCACTCATCGGCATTGTTCTCCTATCCGGCGTCATCTGGATGCTCACCCGTCAGCCGTCAATGGAAGACCAAATGGCCAGTATTCTCGAGGGCTCTTACCAAGAAGGCTCGCCCGAATTCACCCAGATCACGAAGGACATCATTATCTCGACAGCGGATGACACGGTTGAATCGCCCAATGCCTTCGGGACCATCTCCATGTACATCCACGGAAAGATCCGAAACAAGGGTGACAAGAACATCAACGGCCTCGAAATAAATGTCGCGGTCGTTGATACTTTTAATCAGGTTTTGAAGGAAAAGCGTGTCTTGGTTGTCCCGACGAAGCAGCCGCAATTAGGCCCCGGCGAGACGATAGATGTTCACATCGAGATGGCAGGGTTCGATAAAAAGGACGATCGGGCCAACATCCGCTGGAAGGTAACCGCTATAAGGGTTGCGAGCTAAGAATTTATTGCTCCCGTCTCCGCCGCCTCAACAAACAATTCTTCTAACGATTGCCGGACGATCTGCACGGAAACGAGTCTGCCCCCGACGGCTCGAGCTTCCGACAAAACCTTTTCGATATCGCCTTCTTCACTGACATGAACAATCACACCTGACGCAGTCGGGAACGTGGTATACGCATTCGGAAGCTGTGCGGACTTTATGTTATTAAGACTCACTTCGTAGATCTGCTGCTCACCTTGCGTCGCTAGAAGTTCGTCCAGATTTCCCATCGCAGTAAGTTTTCCACCACGCAGAATGGCGACCTCATCGCAGAGTGCTTCGACGTCTGAGAGAATGTGCGTCGACATGAAAACCGTCGTGCCTTTCGCGCGCAGGTCGATGATCAGTTCGCGGATCTCTCGGCGCCCGATCGGATCGAGGCCGCTCATCGGTTCGTCGAAGAAAACAATTTCCGGTTCATTGACCAGGGACTGTGCGAGCCCGACCCTCTGCAGCATTCCTTTGGAAAATTTGCGGAGCTGCTTGTTCCAATCCTTTTCTTCAAGACCAACCTTTGCGAGAAGCTCCGACGATCGCCGCGTTCGCTCATTCTGGTTAAGCCCGAACAGCTCGCCGAAATAATTCATCAATTCGGAAGCCGTCAGGTAGTCATAGAAGTATGGATTCTCAGGGCAGTAACCTATCCGCTTATGCATGGACACGTCGGAGATATCACTGCTAAGAATTCGAGCCGTGCCGGAAGTTGGAAACAGTAAACCCATCAGGATCTTGATCGTCGTAGTCTTGCCCGCGCCGTTTCCGCCAAGGAACCCGAATATTTGTCCCGGTGCTACATTCAGCGATAGACCCTCCAGCGCCCGGACTTTTTTCTTTCGCCAGAATCCGACCTCATAATCTTTCGTAAGTTTTTCAATCTCGACAATATTTTCCATAGAAGTGAAGTTCTTAGATCAGCTCGCGCTGTTTCAACCGCGCCGCATGTCCGACCGCTAAAACTGAAACTAGAAATAGCCAGGCGATAAGCGAACTGAAGCCCGCGACAGTTTCATAGAAGGGCTGCTCAAAGAAAAGACGGACGGTCGACCGGCCGCCGGGGACGCTGAGCGTAAGCGTTCCGTCCTCGTCAGATGCCACGGCAACGTTCTCGCCGTTCGCTGTCGCTCTCCAAAACGGATAGTAGAAGGTAGCGACGCGGACCTTTTCTTCCTCGCCAGGGCCGAGGACAAATGTTCGATCGGCACCCGTCCATTCTAAGTTCTCAACCTCCCGGAAGTTCGACGTCACCTTTTCATGGTTGGCGAAAGCGCCGCGTTTCGCCCACACCGGCCACCAGCATTCGTAGCTTTCATCGGCCCGGTATGCGTCAAAGTGATCATCAAACTCTGCCCGCGGGGAATAATCTGCGGGCTTGATAACTTGTGCGGTGGTGAACACTACGCCGGCGATGATCAGCCCCGCGGCAACGATCCCGAAGGGCCGCAGTCTGGTTATAAATATCACCGATAGCTGATCGATCCCACCCGCAATAAGCACCGAACCCGCGAGGGAGATCAACCCCAGGATTCGCCATGGAAACTGGATCTTTCTAAGAAGCTCCAGGTGTTCCCAGAGCCATGTGCTGAGCGGCGTGGAGAAAAAGATCGCACCTGCGAGGACTGCTAGAAAAGGAAAGATCTCGCGCTTCTTACTTCCACAAAGATAGATAACGATTACGGAAGGAATGATCATCGCGAGCGTGATCCCGAACAAGAGGTCGGTAAACCAGAGCGACGTTTCGCCGTATACACCGGAAGGGAAGTAGAGTATCGAGCCAAGGAAGTTTTGATGAAAGTCGTAAGTGCGATCCGTAAATGCCGGCCCTGAGTGGTTCACTAAACTAAGCTCCGACACCATTCGGACCCAATAGAAAGCGCTCGCGATGATCGATGCCGTAACCGCGGACGCCAGCTTCATTATGGTGCTGCCAAGAGATTTCTTTTCGATCAACGCAAGTGCATAGATCAGCAAAGCGACGCTCCCGATTATTGCGAGCGGAAGGTGAGTGAGTATCAGCAAGGCATAGGCCACAGAGAGTGCGGCAATGTCCGTCGTTCTTCCTGTCAACACAGTACGGCGGACAAAAAGAAAGCAGTAAGGTAAGATCGCTAGTCCCGCAAACTCGGCGAACAACCCAGCGTTATAGATCTGGTTCGCATGATACGGCATCGCCATGAAGACAATCGATGCGATAGCAGAAGCTCTGTCGGAGAACGATTCGCGCGACAAGAGAAATGTCCCCAGTCCTCCAGTAAAAAACCAAAAACATATAGCCGCGGAGATGGCAGTCGTCCAGCTATCGGTGAAAGAACGGAACAGAACAACCGCGTAGTACGCGACCGGTGGATAGAAACGAATTCCGATATCGCCGAAGCCCAGGTTGGTCTCGCCGGGCCAAACTGGATAGATCTCGCCGGCATGAACTGCGTCGTAAAACGTATGAATAAAACGAAAGTGCTGGGGCAGATCGTTGCCCGACGGCATGCCAAAATAATAGATCGGCAGCGTTAGCACTACCGCCGCGAAGAACAGCATTCCCGTTATTAGAAAGAAGTTGTGCTTTGGATTACTCAAAGTCTTTCAAACCTATTTGTGCGGCATTCGGGATTCCGGTCCGAGGTTCACGGTGCAGGTTTGGCGATCGAGCAAGTAGGGAGTCCCGCCCGGGTCGACAAAGTTATTCGCCCGGTCAACGCGTAAACCGCGACCGTCCCGAAGCCTTTTTTGCAATGTCGGCAGAAGATCCGCCCAATTGGCCGGGCACCTATTGTTCGACGCGCGAAAATCTGACAAAGCCGCGGTTATCGAATCTCGCTCATCGAGCGAATCGATCTCTAGCAGACGGATTTCGGCGTTTTGACGCGAGCTTTCGTCCTCAGCTTCGGCGAGAATTTGCTTGTACATTTGGCGGGCAACGTCACGGCTGCCGCCTTCGGTTTTCATTACCGCGGACATCATTTTCATGAACACCGGAGCTCCTGCGATCTGCGACCCCTTATCATAGACTTCCGCCGCTTTGTCGTAATTTCTTAGACGCCAGTAGATATATCCGAGGTACTGATAGAGCCGCCAATGATCTGGGTTATTTGCTATCCCCTTCTCGGTTAGCGCGATGGCCTGCTCCGGATCGATCGCCGGCAGAATTGTCGCACCGTAGGAATACGGCGGAATGAATTGCGGGTCCATATCCGTTGCACTGTTCAGATAGGGATAGAGGAGGCGCGGATTCAGAGACCGCATGTCCTCGATGTTGAGATTCTCCAGGCCGACCGATGAAATCTTTTTGCCCATGTACTGGAGGGAATTCATCCAGTACCAATCCGCGACCAGGCCTTCGGCACCGAACACGAATCCCCTGAATTGAGAACCGCGTAGGGCCATGTCCTCGTCTTCGTAATTCGGGGGAAGTGGAGGCCTCTGGCGTTCAACGAAACCGGTCAGGAAGAATACGGCAACAAGGCCGCTCAAAATAACCAGCACCGAGAGAGCAGTTGTTCGGAATTTCGATGCCATCTTCTATTTGAAGTTTCGGCGGCTGAAGATCAGTGTTGCAGCGGCAATAAGGATCGCATCAAAAACGATTGCGTACAGTATGGAGCCGGCAAGCATTGAAACCGGTGGGACCTCGCCGTGAGCCGCGTTAGTGACGAAAGTGAAATGGGATAGGTTTGGCAGCAGATAATAGATCGCGTCAAAAAAATATTTTGCGGACTGCGAAGTAAGGCCCTGTGCCAAGTCGCGAAGCGACGAGCTAAAATGTCCGATGAGAAATATGAAGAAAGTCAAAAGCGCGGAAAGCGCCGGTGACGAGAAAGACGAAAAAAGTGTAGCGACCGCGGTGAGGACCGTAAGCTCGAAAAAGACAAGCAACACCGAGGCCCAGATCGAAGCCGCGAGCGTGCTGTTTCCAACGTAAATAAGTGCGAGTGAAACTCCGACTCCCATCACGGCCACATTCACTGCGAGCGTGATGCAAAGTCCGAGGTATTTACCGACAATGAACTCGCTCCGGCTAACCGGCTTCGCGAAAATAGCAAACACTGTTCTCTTCTCGATCTCCTTCGAAACGAGGCTCACGCCGACGAAGATCGCGATGAACGCGCCGAACATCAACATCGCATTTAGCCCGATGTTGACGATAGTCCTCGCCTCATGGCCGTCGGTCAGGTCTGCCAGAAGGATCGCGGCGGCGATGATGAGCAGAACGAAGAGGACCAGATTATAAAGAACGCGATCGCGCACGGCTTCGCGAAACGTATTTTTAGCTATTGAAACTATGCGATTCAAGGGCTTAGTAGATCAGAATTAAAATGTAAAGTGTGAAGCGAACGCGAAGCAACGCGAATCGTTGCAATCGATATACTAATCCATTTTCACGTGTCGGTGAAGAAAAAAATGCTCGGGCGGCTTACTCTTCTTCTGTAAAGAACTTTCCAATGGAAAATTGTTCTTCCTCCGGGTGCTTTATAAAGCGCTCGGCGACGACCGAGTAAATTGAATTTTTCGGCACCAGGTCCATGACTGGGCTATATCGACGATCCCTGGCGGCCATCTCGCTGACTGCCTTTGGTCCGGAATCGATGAGCAGACGCCACGTGTTGGCCGATCGCTCATCGATCTGCAATGCGCGGCTGAAGAGATCGGCGGACTCGTCAGTCTTTCCATTGTCCTTCAGAAGCGTCGCATATCTCGTAAGCACGAACGGCGAACGAGGGTAAAGCGCCGCGGCGGAGGCCATGCTTTGCTCCGCCCCGCTTGCGTCGCCTGTCACCGACTTGGCAGTCGCGAGATACGAGAGTTCCGACGAAGGACCCCTGCCGATCGAAACTGCTGACTCAAGGTACGGTATCGCTTCTCTAAAACGGCGGTTTCCAAACAGCCGCATGCCAAGGTTTTGTCGCACGTCGGGATTTTCATCGTCCAGCCGCATCGCCAGGTCATACAAGGGCCGGGCCGTTTCCAGGGGCCTGGTTTGATTGGCTCGGCTCGCAATTATTACGCTGCTCACCCTCACACCCGAATACACAAGCAGTCCAACGCAAACCAAGATGGCGGCCGAGAAGGCGAGTTTGAGGTGAGACGGTGACATTGCGATCATCTCAGAGTCTGATTCTCTTCGAATTCCCCTAAATGACAATTTCGCCGCCACCGCAAGAACGAAAAAGAAAACTATTCCGTTCTGCATAACTCGAAAGGAATAGGAGCTGACGAGCGAGCTTACGAGAAACATCCCGAGCCCGAGAGCGGCACCCGCTGCGTAAAGTGAGCCCGACTTGATACGCCTTATCGCGCGAAAAGCGACTACCGCGACACCGGTCAGAAACCAAGCGAAAATGATACCTCCGACTGCACCGAGCTCAGCGACGATCTGCACAAATTCGTTATGAGCGTGCTCAGGAATTTCATCCTCGGCAGTCGCAAGCGCGATATCGTCGGGATGAGCGGCACCGTAACGCTCGCGATAGGCGTTCACTTGTGTGCCGAAGTTGTCGGCCCCGATGCCGGCTACCGGATGGTCCGCGATCATCAAGCTTGCGACCGAAAACATCATCTTGCGAAAATTGTTGCTGCTGCTTATCCCCTCGGCATCGCTAAGGCGACTAACCATTGGTGCGATGGAATCGGTGGCCGGCGTTGTAGAAAACAAAGAAAGCGGCATCGGAACGATGATAAGAAGCGCCGTGAGAACGGCAAATCTTGGGAGGTATCGACGATGTCGTTTGGAAATCAAAAGGCCGGCAAGCACGCTGCAGATGACACAGCCGAAAAGAAAATAGTTGACGCGTCCCAGGCTGCAAAATATCAGAAGCCACATTAAAGCGACACCGGCCCCAGCGATCACAAATTTCTTGCCGCGGGTGCGTATCACCGCGAGCAAAACTAGCGGCAAGATCGTGACGATCTGTTCACCGTATTTCGCGAACCGCGTGCCGACGGTAAATGGGTTGGCGAACGAAAGGTAAGCGCAATAGTCGACGATCGCCGGTAATGAGAAAAGCACGAGTGTAAAAACAAACACGGTCAGAAGCTTGCTGAAGCTAGCTCCACTCTCAAGCATCTGGCGAAAGATGATGTAAAAGACCAAATACTCAGCCCAAATCAAAGAGTGGTGAACAGCGGACTTCCAGGACGGTGCCCATAAGGCCGAGAGGGAACTCCAGAGTATGAAAGCGATGACTGGAAGTACGATAAACTTCCATTCCTCTGGATAAATGTCGATGCGAAAGGAAAATCTCTTTTGGTTCAACAAGAGATAGATCAGCGTGCTTCCCAAAAAAATCGATGCAGCCGTCTCCACCCGCCACATATGTATGAACGTGGACCAGTTCGGGTCCAGAGGTAGCATGTTCGCTAATAAAACGAACGCCAGGCCGACATAAAAAAGGCGGCCTGGGTACCATAATGAAGAATCGGATTTTTGTTCGGGCATTTGCGGTGAGCAGCAACGTCTGATTGTAAAGCGAAAAGGAAACGATTACCAAAAGATAATCGTTTCCTTAGTCAAACTAATCGAAGTTCAGAACAACGCAGTTACTGGTTGCCCATGACTACTGCGTTCGCACCCGAAACCGA
>JBDTMK010000067.1:0-11169 GCA_039934315.1 Pyrinomonadaceae bacterium
TGAAAAAAGAAGAGCAGCAATCCCGGCATCCACGTCACCGCCGACAGCAGGAAGCCTACGACGACCATCTTGCCAAGAACGTATTCCGCGCGCGAAAGCGGCCGGCATAAATAGAGCGGCAAGGCGTTATTCGCAAGGTCCCGCGAAATGAGCGGCGGAGCAACCAGCACCGTGAGGATGAAAGCGAACGCACCCTGTACCTCGACAAAAGTTCGGAAGAACGAAGCGTCGATCGGCAGCAGCTCGCGAACGTTTATCTGTAGCAGCGCGAGGGCGTTCACGTTGTGGTGCAGATAGACAAGGATCGTCGCGATCAGCGGGTAGATGAAGCAGAGGATAAAGATCGTCGTGAAAAGCTTCGACTTGAACGTTTCGCGCAGGGCATAGCGCGGTATTACAAGAAAGCGCGAGAACGCCGAATGGGATTCACCCTCGTACGCCCCGTACAGATGCTCATAGACTGCCATCGTTCGCCCTCCCGTTTCCGTTACCCGTCGATGCGCTCACACCGTTTCCGTTCTCCATCGCTTTCAGGAAAATATCTTCGAGCGAATCGCGTTTGAAATTCAGTCGTCTGATCTGCACTTGATGTTGGAACGCGAGCCGGTACAGATCGCTGATCTCGACAGTCTCCTGCATGATCAGTTTTATGCGGCGCTCGCCCGACAGAGCGTATTCGCATCCCAAACCGCCGATCGCTTCGACGAACCCGGTACGGTTGCCGCCACGCGTTTCAAGCTCGATAAATTTACGGTTAGCCTTACGCTCTTCTTCCAGATTACAGTTAGCCACGAGATGCCCGTCTTTCAATATGAGGATCTCGTCGCAGCACTCTTCCACATCGCGCAACAGGTGTGACGACAAAAGTATTCGCGCCCGGCCGCCGTCACGGATTTGGCGGATGAGCGCGATCATGCGGCTCCGCGTTGGCGGATCGAGACCGTTGGTCGGTTCGTCCAGGATGATCAGTTTCGGCCCGTGCACTATCGCTTGAGCGAGCTTTGCAAGCTGCTTCATCCCGAGTGAGTAACTATCGACGGGCCGGTAACGAGCTTCCCCGAGCCCGACAAAAAATAGAGCTTCATGCGCGCGTTCAAGCGCGTGGTTCGCCGGAATACCGGAAAGCTCCGCCATCAGACGCACGAAATGAACGCACGACATTTTCGCGATAAAAGAATCGCGCTCCGGCATGTAGCCGACCGTCGCGCGAACGGCCTTCGCGTCCCGCGTGATGTCCAGCCCGAATATCCGCGCCGTGCCGGAAGTCGGCGGATGAAATCCGAGCAGCGTGTGGATTAGGGAAGTCTTACCCGCACCGTTCGGACCGAGCAGCCCGATGGCACGCCCATTCAGCACGCCGTCAAGGGATTTAAGGATCGGACGTTTGCCGAAGGTTACGCTTAGTTGTTCGAGTTCGATGACAGTTGTCATACCGGTATCATCTTATTGAGCCCGACGGCTCCGTTAGGGCCAAATGTTTGTAGAACTCGGGCCATTCAATCTCCCGCTTCATTAGGAGCGGTATCGCGGAAATCCTCTCATAACGGAGCGGATCATATTTTGTCGACGCATTCTACAAACATACTGCTCCTAGCGGAGCAAACACCAAATGGATTCGTTCACACGTGCCGACCACCGCCCTATGAGGCTCGCTCTCCTTGCGCCGGCGTGCCATTGTTATGCGGCCTCGATTTCAATCTCAAATCTCAAATTTCAAATTTCAAATTTGAGATGTTGATTTCAGCACCTCTTAATGCCTCTATCAAATCCTCTGTTCTATACCGCCCGAAGAATTTAGTCGCTCTAACGTAGTGACCATTATTGTCAACATAGCTGTCTAACACTTCCGGCGCGGAATACATCTGCCGGCTGAGATCGTCCAAATCCATGTCGTAGCCCGCATCTCTAACGAGCATGTCCGTCAGTACAGAATCCTCACCATCCAATTCAGCCTTTAGGTATCGACAGGTCTCGTCATCCAAATAGTAAGGCAAGTACACCGCATCTTCTTTACTTCGCAATGAATCTAAAGCGTCGGCCCACTGAGAAAGAACAACTTTCACGGTTTGGCGATGGTCAGCGTCTTCCTTCCAAATAGAAAAATAGTACGGATAGTACTCTAGCTCTGTATCACCGAATAAGATTTTCTTGTTTTCAATTAGAACCTGCATACCGGTCATGGCTCGAGGTGCTACAAGAATATCTAAATCCGTTAATAAACACTCTCTGCCTAGTACGCCAAAAACCGACGAACGATTTTCATCGTCCGTCGGCGTTTGTTTTAGCTTGGGGTGCTTTTACTCATTCTTCTTCTCTACGTTTTTATCTCCCAGTGCGTTCATTAAAATGTGCTGCATCTGGAAAGAATTTGGCAGGCCGATCAAACTTGCCGGACTTAGGCCGAACGCACCGCCTTCGGTATTCGCCGCGATCGTGATCCGGTCACCCTGTGCGTAGGCATAGGCCAGCGTCGGAGGAGCATTCGCGTCAATCGAGCCGAAAGCCTGACGATCTTTCTCCGACACCTCACCGCCCATGTTCTTCATCTTCTCCGCGAGGGGCCCCATCAGCGGCGCCAGGTCGTGATAGAAGATCGCGGAGAAATTCGTGTTGCCGTCCTGCGGCAGCGAGCTCATGAATCTTGCTGAACGTGCAAGCGTGTTGCCGGTTTCGCGGTTCGAGATCGACTGTTCAAGCAGTGCCCGGCTCGGAGCGACGACGAGGTAACCGTTCGCGTAAGTGTAATGCACTTCGAGTCCGGCGTTATCAGATTTGATCGCGTAATAAGTGCGGCCGCCCACGGTTTCGTTCGCGATGCTGAGCTTGCCTTTGCCGTGCAACGCGGAAAACTGATTCAGTTTTTCTATCGCATGCTCGAAGGTCCCCTGCAGTTTCGGCTGATCATAAACTTCGAGGACGATTTTCCACGAAGGCGTCGGCAGGATAGGGCCGTCGATCGCGAAAGCGAACTCGCCGCCCAGCGGAGCTGCAAAGTCATTCCGGAGATCGAAGCCTTGCTGCTTCTCGATCTCCTGCATCTGTCGTCGCAGATTCGGCTGGACCGTTTCGAGAAAACCAAGAAGATCATCGGCAAGCAGCGCCGGTTCCTTCACCACGAATGCCGTCGCGACGTTGGCGTTCGGCGAGATGAAGTCGAGAGCGCCCATAGCACCCGGAGCGGCGAGCCACGACGCGATTCCGCGATTCGGTTCAGTGAATGTTAACGCGGCACGGCTCAAAGTTTTGCCTTGCACCTGTTTCTGTTCGACGACAAAGTCCTTCAGGTTCATGATGCCGAGCTGTCTGAGGCCGTCGACGTGACGCTGCTCTTCCGGCGTGCTAACTTTGCCGGCTGCCTGCGCGACGATCTTTTCGAGATTCGCAGCGACAACAAGGCCGGCACCGTCTTTGTAGATATCATTGATGCGTTGATAGAACGACGACCCCGCAAAGCGGCTTGTGCCTGGAGCGTTTAATGTCGCTTCAAGCCCTCGCAGACTTTCGATCTGCGGTGACGCGGCAAAGATGTCATCGTGTATCCAGACGAACAGCTCCGTTTTATTGCCCGCGTTTTTCGCATCCGAAGATTTCGGTGCAGAAGCTTTTGGCGCCGAACTTACAGCTGCCGTCGCCGGATCGTCGATGATCCGGACGTTCAAACTGTTCCCGGTTTCACTAGCGACGCGAGCGATCTGCCCGTCGAGATATGTGCGGAAGCCGGCTGCATTCTTTAGGTCACCCAATACGAGTACGCCGCTCGGCTCGCCTTTCGCATCCATCTCCGCACTGACGACTATCTCTTCACCGAGATAAGAACCAAATTCCTGCACACGGGCCAAGGTCTTTTCATTTATGCCAAGGCCATCACCCCGGTTTCCTTTCCACCATTCGGCGAGCGCGGGATTCTGGCTGATGCGCTCCTGCATGATGCGTTGCGAGTCGGCAAGCGTCTCGCTCAAGTTCGGCAGTGCCGCGTAGAAGACGGTGTTCTCCGGAACGAGATCGACAAACCTGGAAGAGTATCGAACGCCGGGGCGAGCGGCTCTTTGATTAACGTCGTGCTGCAGCTTCGCCAATTCCGAAACGAGGTTTGCATATTTAGAAGCGTTGCGGCTCCAGGCTACGTTCTGCTGAACAGAGGTCTTGCTCAAACTTGCGTTCGTCGTCGTCTGATCGCCGGGATTTAATGTTTCGTCTTTCCCAGCATGGCTGACCTTAACTTCGCCCTCGACCACCGAAACGCGAGAGCCCTTCATGCCGCTTTCGACCGCGAAGATCGTTCCCTTGACGGAGACCAGAGAGTCGGGTGTCTGAACATAGAGGCGGCCGTTGTGCTGCTTCGCGGCTTCGACGATGACATCACCTCGTTCGAGTTGGATCGTTACGCCACGCCTGTTCTCGCTAACTGAAAACTCGGAGCGTTCACGCATCTCGACCGTCGAACCGTCCGCAAGTCTCAGCACAGCATTCGAATCTTTAGCCGTACGAACACGTTCGCCTTTCTGGAGCTGGGCACCTGCCGTAAGTTGACGAGTCTCGGCGTCGGACACTACATAGACCGATCCGTCGGCATTTTCGACCGTCGCCGCAAGCGTACGGCCGGACAAATCGACACGCTCGAACAAGAACATTCCTGCGAGTCCTAAACAGGCGACGAACGCGGCGCCAACGCTCCATCTTGCGACGTTGACGTTTCTCCATCCGCCCATGTGTGCGGCCTTCAGTCCCGCCGACGTGCGGCGTTTGTGTTGTGGAGCGACATACACCGCCGTATTCGCTGCCGCAGGGCCTCGTTGCGCTTTGAGCTCACGATTACACGGAATGCACTCGTGCGTATGGTCTTCCAGAAGTAGCGTGCGGGCGGTCGAAAGTTTCTTATCGAGGTATGCGGGAATGAGCGATTGGAAATCGGCACATCCGTGAATATGTTCGGCAGTATTATCAGAGCTCATAGTATTTAAATTTTCAAAATGTGAATTTTCTTCCGCCATCTGCTGGCTTACCAGCGTCCAAACGCGTGTCGCCGATTCGTTTGTGATCGACGGATCGATCTGCTCGTCGCGGATGGCCCGCGCAGCGTTATCTAGGATCGCGTCCAATTCTTGTTTATTTTTCTTCATGATGTTTCTCCAAGTAGCTCCCGATCTCTTTCCGCAAGCGGGTCCTCGCGCGATGCAGGGTAACCGCGACGACCATTTGCGACGTGTCCAGAATTTGTGCGATCCGCGCGTTGTCGAATCCTTCGAAATAACGAAGGGCGAACACCGTTGCCGCACGGCCCTCGAGTTTTGCGACCGCCTGGCGGATAAGGTCACGAAGTTCGAGGTCTTTGAAATTGTCTTCGGGAGTAGCAACCGAGACCTTTGCGCTTTGATCAAAGTCGACGACATCCAACGAGACAGAATTTGCGCGTGCTCGTCTCCGGAGGAGGTCGACCGAAGCGTTAACGGCCGCACGATAAAGGTAGCCCTGGGGGTTTGGTGAAAGGTCGCGGAGCGCCTTGTTCGGAGTGAGCCGCAGGAAAATGGTCTGCAGTATGTCCTCGGCGTCGCTTTGGCTGCCCGTCAGACGGTAGGCGACGCGGAAGATCACCTTGTAATGGTCGCGGAAAAGAGCTCCGAGCTCGTCGAGCTGCTCTGAGTTTCCCGAGATCGCTTTCTGTGGCATCGCGCTTTTTGCGGGGTCTAGTAGATCGCTTATTAAAAGCGTGCTGGTAGCGGCGGTCTGGCTCACGTTAATCTCCTGTAAATCGACATCTACAACTATTAAACGTGTGCCCGGCCGGATTATTAACAACTAACGGAAAAAAAATTCACATCTTAAGCTTACTGTCGCATAAAACGGATGCCTTTTACCTCCCTCTCCCTCTCCCTCTCTCTCTCTCTCTCTTGTTAACGTTGGAGTGTAAGAACGATGATTATTTTTTCATGGGCGTTCTTCGAATTGAATTTACATCTCGAAACGAAGAATTTACATCTACAACCGGAAAGAACGTGTCCGGGTTAATTGATTCGTCCGATTCAGGGTATTATTCAATGACACACTGACAGATCCGCAGGATTCTCCCCGCCGAGCGGCATTGATCAATCTTTAATAGTTCAGCTCCGCGCCCTTTATATTTATAAAGGCAACGAGATAACAAATTTAATCAGTTCGCACTAAAGGAGTCGCGTTGATGCCATTTATTCGTTTGTCCGGAAGCATGCGTTTTCCAAAGTCGTTGAGGGCCGTCTTCTCAGCTTTAATCCTTATATCCCTCACCGTCGGGTTTTTACTTTTACCCGCTTCGGCTTTAACATCCGCAACGAGCGAAACGGCCCGAAAGGCAATATCAACATCCTGATACACCGAACCGAAACGGATGGTGCCCTTCACACTTATCAAATAAAGGGCAGTGCGATGACATCGCTTTCGTCTTCGGTGCCGTTGGGTATCGCAACCTTTAACGGCAAAGGGAACATTCAGGACATAACCCTCGCGAACGATCCCATCGATCCGCGGGTGATCTCGGTTGATGGGAACGCCAGCCTGCAGGTCACCATGACCGATGGAGGTGCGGCAGCCACCGACACGATCGCGATCACTCTCTGGGAGAAGAGCGGCGGTCTCTGGTTGCCAGCAATTGGAACGGCGTTAAAACTGTTGAGCAAACACTCAACGGAGGAAACCTTCAGGTTCGCTGAGCTATCCCAAGGCTCATCTTGATGGCTGGCTGGGATCAAAGGCGGCCCGGATTTTAGTTGTGCGGGGTCTCTGGATGAAAATTTGGGTGGGATCCAGATCCGGCGGGTCGTTCGAGCACAAATGAGATTTTGCGGCTGATTAGGTTTCTGAGGTTCTTTTTTTCGGGTCCCACTCTGCGGTGATTTCCACGCAGCGCTCAGAAGCCGGAATTTCTTCCGCATGCCGTAACTGCAGCCCCTCGTTGTAACTCCGCGAAATGCGGAGGAACCTTTCCCTAAGCAGGGTAGCCTCTGCTCTCAGGTGCCGCAACCGCTCAAATTCGATCAGGGTCTCCACTCAGACAGCGTAACAAGCCGCGCTTTGAGAAACGGTACGCGAGGTTACATCAAAACCAAAAGAACGGTCGATCAGCCCCTCTTACTTTAAGTTGCCGGATCTTAGATTTTATTGTCGGCATTAGCAGGCAAATTCGGTCCCCATCCCTACCATTCGGATAAAATCGTAGGCCGGATCATGCCGCGTACCTGCGCTGGCTCGCCGGAAGTTTCTCTTTTGGCTGAACGGGGAACGATAGACGGCACTCGCACGCTATGGCCTCGGCGGCGGGAAGGTCCAGGATGGCGACCGACATGCGTGCCAACTTCATTGCCCCACGATCGCGCAGCGAGTGTAGGGCCTCCGTGATCGTTGCCCGGTAGACCCCAAGTGCCCGGGCCGCTTCGGAATGGGAGATATTGAATTGTGTCCTGCCCGTTCGGTCCGCGAGACCCAGCAACCATGTGCACAGCCGCTGCTCCACCGAATGGTACCGGTCGCAGATCATCTTCCGCGCCAACCGCTTCGACTGCAGATCGAGGAGTCGCATCAGGTCCGACGCGATCTCCGGCTCCGCCTCGAGAACACTCGCGAGCGACAGCGGTGGAATCTTCCAGGCCAACCCCCCGATCAACACTGCGCAGCTGTTGGCCGCCTCGCCGGAGTCGTTCAGCGCAGCCAGCCCGACCGCGCCTTCCTTCCCCGTCACCAGCACCTCCGCGAGGTTCCCGTCTTCCGTCACCCGGTACTCCGATATGACCGCCCCAACGGGGAAGTAAATTTGGTCGACCGACTGCTCCTGAAGGTATAGCGAGCGCCCCTTTCTGAGCCTCACCGGCTCCAACCGGGGAACTAATTTTTGCTCTGTCCGTTGGGACAGAGCGTCGATGAAGTAATTGCCTGTGAGCATCCGAAAACCCTTCCCACTGTAATAACTGAGCTACCACGCGGGTAGAACCGCTTACGGTAGAAAGGGCCAATCGGGGCGCGGTTCCACACTAAACTGGGCATTCTGATGCTCGGGAGAAGATGCTCGGGAGAAGCCAACGGTGCGAGAAATAAGCGGTCGATTGAGTCGCTCCTGAGAAAGTGTTACCGAAGCACGCCAGCACTTACTCACCGAGACTCGCTCGTCGGTGCCTTCCTATTATTTGTGCAGCAATATGTGATTTAAAAACGGGCACGAAAAAATGCCCGTAACTTTTTGAATAATGGAGCCGCCCATCGGAGTCGAACCGACGACCTTTCGATTACGAATCGAATGCTCTACCAACTGAGCTAGGGCGGCCTGAGGTGTGTTGACCGAAATTGAGAATATACTTTCCGGTACCGCGGCCTGTCAAGGCGATTAGATCGACAGTTTTCTAGTTCCACGCTTCTAGTTTCTGGTTAGTTGTTTCGAATTCGCCCCGCTCAGCGAGCGGCGCCAGTGACAAGAAACCAGTAACTAGAAACCAGAAACTTATTTCTTCACGTAATAGCCTTGGCGAGCCCGGATCTTCGAATTACCTGGGTTCTGCAACGACACGCCCAGCTTCACGAATTTGTTTGCCGGAAAATCTGATTCCGAATAATACTGGACCAGATACTGCGCCCGAAGATCGTTCGCGAGCTGCTTGAAGATCCGATCGAGGGTTGCTTCGTTCTTCTTTTGATTGCTCGCATTCTGCAGCTGGTCCTTTGAACTGGTCGAGAAAAAGCTCGGAAGGAAAAAAGTTCCGCCGGTCTCATTAGCGAATTTCTCCATGCCGGACTGGGCACGCATGCTGATCTTATTGAACTTGATCGAACTTCCGCCCGGATTGATAACGTAAAAAACTGTGTCGGCGTCCTGCAGCTCGCGCGATATTACCGTCTGTGCGCTTTTGTGGGCACTGTCCGTAGTCGCGGCAAGCAGGTTTCTCTTTTCCTCAGTCAATTTGCTGAGATCGATGTCTCGGTAAGTCGCCTTCTCCGCCTCACGTACGAGGTTGCTCCAGTTATCTTCGCCGTCGGTCAATGCGACGATGACTCGCAAACTTTTAACCGGTGCGTTCTGTCGAAGGTATTTGGCCGCGGACGATACCGTATCGTAAAACGCCGTGAACTTGCCGGAAGGAACGACTGATTGCAGGCGTGCTGCCGCGAGCGCCGAATTCTCGCTTTGAAGAACGGCCGACGGCTTATCACCGATCAAAAAGATTGTCGCCCGGTCGTCGGGCTTCATCACCGTCTGCAGAAATTGAGCAGCCGCTTTTTTCTCAAATTCAAAAAGCGGGTTTACGCTTCCGGAAACATCGATAAGCAACGCTATCTCGAGGGGCACGTCTTCCGCATTACCCAGGCTATCTATGATCTGCGGGCGATTCTCTTCCGATATACGAAAGTCGGACGCCTTGAGGCCCTTAACGGATTCGCCCTCCGAGTCAGTTACGGAAACGGGAACGATGACCAGTCGCGATTCGACCTTTACGACTTGATCTTCCTCGGCTATCACCGGAGTTCGCGCCGGACTAGGTGTCGCAGTTTGAGCGTACGTGCCGGCAGCTGAAAAAATTAACAAAGATAAAAACGAAATTAAGCGAAGGGTGTTGAAGAGTTTCATAACAAGCGTTTGCGGACGTGTAGAGTATATTGTACCCGCACACAAAGTTAGAGGGCAGGAAAGTGAAAAAGGTTTTCACTTTTCTGCCCCCGGTTTAAGAAAAATTATTCGTCGTTGTCGTCAGTTGCGACCGGACGGACTTCAACATTCTGGTTCAGTCCGCGGCTCACAAGAAGTTTGACTTCAACACGTCGGTTCTGTTCACGGCCTTCGCGGGTCGTGTTGTCGGCAACGGCCTGCAACTCACCGAAACCATATGACTGGCCAATGCGTCGAAGCGGGACATTGTGGGTCTCGACCAAATAGTCGACGACTGCCTGCTTGCGACGTTCGCTAAGCGCTTTGTTATGTGCAGTGCTGCCTTCAGCCGATGCAAAACCGGTGATCTCGATCGTATACCCCTTCATCGTCGCAGCTGCAGTCGCTACTTCGTCCAACGAAGCCTTTGCTTCGGACGAGAGACGTGCACTATTGACGAGGAAGTTTACCGTTGCTGTCGACTGAACGACATAGTCATCCATCGCGGTGATGCGCTGATTGGTTGCGTTCACGCCTTCAACTGCGGCGTCGGCAGTTTCCTGAGCAGCTTTGGCACCGCCACGAGCTGCATTCGAAATAGCCATGAGCTCATCGATCTGTCCGGCAACTTTCTGAGCGTTTTCTTCAGCTGCTGTTAGACGAGCTTCAGCCGGCCCGACACGAGTGTCGATCGACTGAGCTACTTTGAAATCGTCCTTGTCGAAACGAACCTTCGTCGCAGCGAGATTACCTGTCGTGTCGCCACGTCCTTCGACTTCAAGATACAGACCGCGGACGATCTGAGCGCTGGCAATGCGATCACCGCCGCCGAAAAAACCGCCATTCGTCTTGATACTTGCTTCGGGAGATACAACTACCCGAGTGTCAACGCCGGTCGGATCGCGAACGACAAACGAACTGTCATCGTCTTTCGAAACAACAGCGCCTTTGATCTTGTATTTCTGACCGCTCGTCAGCGAGCGAATTTGTGCGTCCTGCGCAATGACGGCCGAAGCTCCTAAGAGAACTGCCAAAAGCAAACCAGTTAGTGTTTTCAACATATAATTCTTGACTCCTTGAAGTAATAATCTTTTTAAATATCGAGGCGGGTCACGGTTGCCGAGAGATGTGAAAGAGTAGTTCGTGAAAAAATCGTGATTTCAAACCTTGTCAAAAGAAAGTCTCGGTACCTCTCATGAGCGCCTTGGTGTACCTTGCCTTTCGCAAACAACAATCATGCCGCTAAGCAGAAATATCTGGAGAAACGTCGCGCTGAGTTATAAAGGACTATATTTACTAATTTAGGGTCGACAGCAAAAATGTCCTTTTTCTGTACACTTTTGAGAAGAAAACAATCCGATGTGTTTGGTTTCGATGCAAGGCCTACCGGCAGGATACACTAATCCTCAGAGCCTGCCAATGGCTATTTTTCAAGGCAGACTACAAAGAAAAGCTGCCGTTTTCGAGGAATTCTTTCATATGCGAAAGGAATCTTTCGCCGTCGGAACCATCCACGATGCGGTGGTCGTAGGTCAGAGCGAAGTACGCCATCTGGCGGATCGCGATGT
>JBDTMK010000068.1:0-11145 GCA_039934315.1 Pyrinomonadaceae bacterium
CGCAATCCGTCTGCGGCCGCGAATCTCGCCTTGAGCCTCATCTTTTTTTCGAACGGATTGAAATCGCCGCTCGAATTAAGGATCAGAAACCCGAGAACCGCAAGACCCAGCAGCACGAAGATACCGACGCGCAGCTTGCTGAATGTAAGTGTTTTCGTGGTTTCGACAATGCTTTATTTGCCGTGAATGAATTTCTGTATGTACTCGTCACCGCTGCTGCGAAGACGCTCGTCTGATCCGTTGAAGATTATCTTGCCATCCCGAAACATTAACACTTCCGTATTTACCAAACAAAGCCGTTCACCTTCCTTCTCATAGATGACCTGGCCCTCTGCATCAACCGTTGCGTACTCTGAGGAAATATATTTCACGTTGTTCATCTCGTGCGTCACGAAGATGGACGAGACGTCCTGCAGGTCACGAAGTTTGACAGCTAACTGGCAAATGGTTCTCGCGGTTGGCGGATCGAGGCCCGCCGTCGGCTCGTCGAATAAGACTATCTCAGGATCGCCGACAAGCGCTCGAGCGATGCCGACGCGCCGCCGCATGCCGCCGGACAGTTCGTCAGGCAGCTTGTCGATCGCATCTTCGAGATCGACGAAACGAAGCATTCGCCTAACTTCCGTTTCAACTTCTTCTTCGTCTATGACACCTTGTTCGCGAAGCCGGTACGCGACATTCTCGTAAACCGATAGCGAGTCGAAGAGGGCTCCTTCCTGAAAGACCATTCCGATCTTTTTTCGAACCTCCATCATCTCCTCTTCGGTATAGTCGGTAATATCTTCACCGTCGATAAGGATGCGGCCCGAGTCGGGTTTCAAGAGTCCAAGAATGAGCCTCACGGTCGTCGATTTTCCGCCGCCGCTGCGACCGAGAATTAACTTTGTTTCGCCACGACGTACGGTGAAACTAACTCCGTCCAAAACTTTCTTATCATCGAATGAAAGATGTACGTCGCGAAACTCGATCGCCGCAAGTGTGCGCTCGGGTTCATCAACAGGATCTTCAAGATCCATTGGCTCCAGTTGCTCGTCTGCGGGATCCGCAGTCTCAATTTCCGGCGACGAAAACATAAGTTTCGGGAAAGTATAGCGACTAAATTACTCCGACGCCAAGAACCGATTGGATCGCCTTGGCGAGAAAAAAATCGAAAATGATCACCCAGATGGACGACAACACGACGGCGTTGATGGTCGACCGTCCCACACCTACCGTGCCGCCCGTCGTGCTCAAGCCTTTGTAACATGCGATACCGCCGATGATCATACCGAAGAATATAGGCTTGATGATCCCTCCGATCACGTCTTCTACCGAGATTCCGTTTCGAACCGAATTGAAGAACACATTCACATCCTGATCAAAAATGTAAGACGCGACCGTTCCGCCGCCAAGTATCCCGAAGATATCGGCTGCGACCGTCAACAGCGGGAGCATAACGATGAGTGCGACAAGACGCGGCGTAACAAGCTTTTTATTTGGATCGCTGCCCAGCGCACGCATGGCGTCTATCTGCTGCGAAACGACCATCGATCCCAGTTCTGCAGAAATGGCGGAACCGATGCGCCCCGAAACCATAAGTGCGGTCAGGACGGGTCCGAGCTCTCGAACCAGAGATGTCGCGACGGATCGGCCGGCCTCATTATGAACGCCGTAATATTGCAGAGTCGGGAACGTCTGCAGCACCAGGACGCCGCCAGTAAAGAAGCCCGTGAGGAGAACGATCGGAAGCGACCCGACGCCGATCAGATCCATCTGCTGGATTATTTCGCCGGGATATCTGGGGCTCCGAAAGATGCCCTTTATGACACTCCACAAAAGTAAACCTACTTCCTGAAGCTCATCGAGAAATTTGGCGAAAGGATTCATTCAGCGGGCTTAAACGCAAGTAAGCTTGGGATTTGATAAAGGGTACAACGAACGATAAAAAACGCCAAACAGCAAAACAGCCGGCACAATTAAGTGCTCGGCTGCTTTGTAGTCAGGTAAAAATAAGGATTATTGGCTAGGTGCCCGCCGCAAAGGCTGGTCCTGAGCAGGAGACATTCGGCGATCGCGGCGCTGCCGGCGGCGCTCCGGTCCATTCTTCCGTCTTTCCTCGGTAAACTGTCGGCGTAGCTCGCGAAAGCGAACAAGCTGTTCGGGCGTCAAGAGCTTTCGAACTGCCAGCTCACTTTCGAATCGAAGACGAGACAGCTCGGCTTCGGCCACTTGGAACTCTTTAAGCCGCGACTTAACATCCGCATCGTTTACCACGTCGGCGTAAATCGCCATATCAAGATTTCGCGCGGCATCGCCCATTCTACGGCGCGCTTCTCGTATGTGGGGTCGGCGTTCCTGGTTCATCCGGCCTATTTGTTGGAGCTGATCAGCTGAGAGCCCCAACTCCGCCAAAAGATTCGGCCGTCGCTCGTCACCGCGTTCATCCTTTGGACCGTCGCCTGGCGGAGGCCCCTCTTGAGCAAATGCACCGCTCGCTGTCGCCGCTATCGCAGCAATAAATATCAGGAAGAGGCTTGTGTATCTCATCACGTTATTTTCCACTAGTTTCTCGTATCGAGATCGTCGAACAACTCGGCCAGCCGCAATGATGTATCTTCGTCTTCTGAAAACTCGTTCAGACGCGGAATCTCTTTCTGCTCGTTCTGCGCGGAAGCTTGCGTAAATACGTACGAACGGGTATTCACCTTGACGTTACGAACTGCCGGCTTTCGCGGAGCAGGCTTAGCAGTTGACTCAAGGTCCGACCGAAAAGGACGCCCGGGTGAAACTTCACTCACAGGTTCGCTCGCAACAGGCAAGCCGCTGCTTTCGGGAGCCCGACCAACTGCTAGATTATTAATCCCAGTATTCAATGCACCGGTATTGGCGGCAATCTCGGGATCGTGAGCGCCGGATAAAATGAAGACCGCCACCAGAACTGAAATAATCGCCAGACCGGCAAAGGCCACTCCCGGGATAGCCCAACTCCCGGAGACTGCTGTGCGAACTTTCTCAATCCACGAAGAAGCGACTGAGTGGGATTCGCTCTGGAAGGGAATCGCAAATTTCGGAGTCGCGATGGGATCGAACTCCAACCTCTTCCAATCGTAAACCTCGTACCGCGCGTTCGACATGGCCGCAAACTCATCGGTGCAAGCTCCGCACTCGATCAGGTGCGATTCGAATGCACTACTCGACGCTGTCGACAGCTCGGCGTACATGTACGGCACCATGTCTGCACTGAATTTACACTCTGTAAAAATCACGTCGTTCATCTTTCCACCTAACTAATTTCCAGCGGCACTCGCTCAAGCTTCATCCGCAGCTGGCGAAGCGCCGTATACAGACGGCTTTTCACCGTGCTCAGCGGAAGCTCGAGTGTTTCCGAAATCTCCTGAAAAGTCATTTCCTCGAACTCCTTCATAACGATCACCTGCCTCAAATCTACCGGCAGAGAACTCACCGCCTGACGAACAAGTGTGAGTCTTTCGGTCGCCTCCATCGTGTTCGCCGGAGAGCGATGAGCGGGTGCAACAAAGGTCCGATCCTCTTCTCCCAACTCGTCGCCCAGAAAATCTTCCGAGCGAGTCTTTGCCCGACGCTTGGTCGTCAAACACTGGTTGACCGCGATCCTGTGGAGCCACGAAGAAACCTTTGCCTCGCCGCGGAAGTTCGATATGTTTCGATACGCCGCGATAAAGGTTTCCTGAGCAGCGTCGCGGGCATCGTCCTCGCGCCCAAGCATACCGAAGCAGAGCGCGAAGATCTTTCGCTCCCACCTCTTAACAATTTCGCCGAAAGCCTCTGAATTTCTAGAAACGGCCAGCTCGACAAGCTTTTCATCGGTCAGGTTTGTCAACATCAAACTCGCGCCCGGTGCCTTAATTCCAAGAGAATACTACCGCACAATATCTTTTGGAATACGAAATCTTTCGCATTCACCAGTTAGACGCGGTGAACACTTGGAAAGTTGAAAATATTGTATTTTGTTTGATGGATCGAATGAAGGAAGTCCGTGCGTTCCGCGTGCTCCGAGATTGTTGATTCGAATCAGCACGGAACACACGGAGCACACTCAACCGACGACGGCTGATTAGCACTTGCCGAGCAGCCAGAACACGAGAATGAATATCAGTATCGTCGAGATGATGCCGCCGCCAAATTTGTACGCCACACCACCAGCCAATCCGCCTCTCAATAAGTTGTTCATAACAATCCTCCCTTGTTCGTAATTCTGAATGAAAACAGTTCATTCAAAGAATGACTAACCGACTCTCTGCAAGCGATGTTCCAAATACCGTTTCGTCGCTAATCGTTTACCGCTTCATGCTCCAGTGATATTCTCGTGACATGTGCGGTAGATATGTTCTCAAAGCGCTGAGAGACGACATCGTAAAACATTTCAATCTGGTCGACGGTCTCGACTACTTCGATATCCACGGTTACCGAATGCGGGACGAGGTTTTTCCCGGCGAGTGGATCACGGCCATCAACAGTGCCAATCAACCCGAGAATATTTGGTGGACGATCGAGGATAAGGACAACACCGGCAAGACGCGTCGAGCGATAAATGCGAAGGCCGAAACGATAACAAAGGTCCGGATGTTCGCCGACGCTTTTCGGGAGAACCGCGTGCTGATTCCTGCGACCGGATTTCATGAGTGGGATGCCGGAAAGTGCCGGCATCTTTTCACCTTCGATGAACCGCTGTTTGCCTTTGGCGGTATCGTTCGCGAGTGCGAAATAAAAGGTGAGACGCGCCGCTGCGGAGCGATCATAACGACCGATGCTAACGACGTCGTCAGACCGATTCACGAGAAGGGGCGGATGCCGGTTGTCATTCACAAATACGACTACGAAAGATGGAGAGCACCGGAAACATCAATGGAAGACCTTCGGCGCATGATGCAGCCGCTCCCGGAGGACGAGACCCATGTTGAGAAAGCCGGGAATCCACCGTCGCCGGAAGCTCAGGCGCAAGGAAGATTGTTTTAAAGTAGGAAAGTCACCGAACCGTAAGAGCCATATATTTTCTGCGAGCCGAGCGTTATGTTAGCAACCCGAGATATTGAATTCTCGAGGGACCGTTTACGAACTGACAAAGCATAAAGCGCATATCCGGATACTCCGAGCGTTCGCGTCCAATTCCGCATCAAACGTTCGGTTATTGGAAGAGGAATGACATGACTATGAAAGTGTGTTTGTACTTATTGTTGCCGATCTGGTTACTCGCCGGGCCTCAAATCCATTCCGCGCAGGCGCAAAGCAAACGTGCCGGATCGGCAAAATATGTTTGCCTTCCGCCGGACATCCCTGCGGAAACGGTCGTCGAAGCAAAGCAGATCAGTGCAACTGCGGACCGGCGTGTGAAGATAGAAACTGCAGCGCTGCGACTTAATAAGATGAATGCAAGATGCAAGGCAGGGAAGCTGCGCGATCACAAGGGAAGAGAGATCCGCTTTTACCGATTGCAAAGCTGTTGGGGAAATCCACCGGCGGATTATTTAGCAGTTCTGGATGCCGAGCGAAAAGAGCTCGCCGATCTAAAAAAGAAATTCGCGGTTGTCGAGATCACTTGTAATCCTTCGGGCCTCGCCCCCTTTTGAAACTTTCTAAAGCCGAGCTTTCGGCGCTCCGAAATGGGTCGACGGCGCCATAACTTTGTCTATCGCATGCACAACCCCATTCGTCGCCTCGAGATCTCTCGCTTCCAGCTTCGAGCCGTTGACCTTGATCCCGTTTATATCCGTGACCATCATCTCCTCGCCTGTGATCGCCTTACCAGTCTTGAGTGCGTCGGCCATGACCCTGCCCGGAAGAATGTGATACATGAGCAGCGTCTTCAGCTGCGTCTGGCTCTCTTCGTTGATCAGCTTACTCATCCGTTCTTCCGAAAAGTTGGCGAAGGCCTCGTTCGTCGGCGCCAGCACCGTGAACTCGCCGGCACGGCTAAAGACTTCGTTAGCGCCGGAGGTTTCCATCATTCTCGCGAACGTTGAAAAGTTGTCGTGCTTGGCGATCGTTTCGATCAAGTCCAATTTGGTGGTCATGCAGCCTCTCTTCTAGAGCGATAGAAGCACTTTGTAATCAGTGCGACGACGAAGTTTTAGTTAGTTATTGGCCGTTCGAGTCAGAATGGATCCGAAGAATTCGGGCAAACTGAAAATGGAGTAAGCGAGGCTCGATTCGTTTCCATCGTGCTCGCTTTATTTAGGTAAGTCAACGGCGAAACCTTTGAGCAAACAGCTATCGCGCTGCTGATTCCTTCGTTGACGATCTATTCCTTATAGCCGTAGACGCTCTCTTCAAATAATCCCGGTCGTTCGTTTTCGTAGCTGACGAAGAAATCCCTCACAGCTGTTTCGTCGCCGGAAAAGATCTGGTTTACTCCTTTATAAATCCGAAACTTATTTTCGCTGTCAGGCTCGATCGTCAGACCGAAGCTCGCGGCAATATCGGATACGCTCTTGGGGTTCATCATTGTCTCCTGTAGAGATTACGCAAATTATACAGGCTGTATTTTGCATACCGCGACGCCAGTGCTCAAGCATGAAACGCAAATTTAACCTTTCGATGAAATCTTAACCCGATCGGTAAGTTGGTCTATCAGCTTTGCCTGAGATTCGAGGATCTTCTCTTTCGCCTCGTCGACGGTGAACCATTCTGCGCGGTCAACTTCGGGATATTCCTGAGTCCGGCCCGAACCATAGTGAACCGCGAATTTGTTGCTCCTGATCTTGTCGGGATCTACATCGGCTTTCACAGCCCATGCATAGACCCATTTGCCACCCTTCTGCTTTATTGGCGTGAGTTCCTCGAAAGGCCCGGAGACCGAGAACCCCGTCTCTTCTTTAAATTCCCGCCTCGCGGCTTCGAGGGGCTTTTCGTTTGTGAACTCCCCTTTTGGAATCGACCACGCGCCTTTGTCTTTGTTCTTCCAAAAAGGACCGCCCGGATGAACGAGAAAAAGCTCGAGAACACCTCCCTTTTTACGATAGAGCAGGAGGCCTGCGCTCAGTTTTGCCATGGAAGCAATTTAACATGGCGGTTGCAGCTCACTTGTCGTTATTCGATCAAAATCAGTCGGTAGGGGACCGGTAATTCTCCACCATATCGTCTAGACCTTATGCTTCCTTAGACAGGGTGATTGGCTTAAGAAACAGGGTGATTGGTTAAGCTGGGCAATATCACGCGTTTCCTTCTATGGCATGCACCATGCAATCGACATTTGCGCATTCGCAGTTTGATGGACGGATTGGGAAAGCAATAACTTTGCCGGATTAAGGAAAATACGTAGACGAACGTCAACCTACTGTCCAGGCTTTGCTCGCTTCATTTCGGCGACGGCTTTCTTAAACGTTTCGCTGTCCGAGAAACTTTCGAAACAAGTATCCGTCAAAGGATCCGCAAGTTTCTCGCCTTTCGGCAACTTGTCTCGGAAGTTAAATGCCGTGCGAAGACGATAGAGCGTATTGCTTTCATCGCCGTCCGCAGCGTGGCTGCAAGCGAGCGTGTAATGAAAGTTCGGATAGTCGTAATGTTTCGATAATCCGTAAGCAAGTGTGAGCCGCGCGTGTTCGGTATCACCGGTCCGGATGTACGCCATGGCGAGATTAACGATCAATCCTTTCTGCTGTTTTTCGTCGAGCTTCTGTTCACGCTGCTCGATCTCGAATGCTCTTTTGTACGAATTGAGCGCTTCTGCAAAGTTTCCCGATGAAAACGCGGCGTCGCCGTCGAGCATATAATCCGCGATCGGCTTTTCAGGAACGAAAGGTGTTGGAGAGGGCGGGCGCTCGACCCGATCCTTTGTCATGTCGGGGCCAAAACCGCACGCGAGCGCAAACATCGAAATACAGAATAGTAAGAAAGCTATCTTCATGGTCTTAATACGCTCGGGCGAAAACAACCCGACGCTCGGAGGTAGCACCCGAGTAAACGCATTTTCCGCCCTCCATAGCTTCATCGAGCGGGATGCATCGGATTGTTGCCTTCGTCTCGTTTTTGATCTTCTCTTCCGTTTCCGCAGTTCCGTCCCAGTGGGCAAGTATGAATCCGCCACGCTCGATCTGCGCCTTGAACTCATCCCAAGTATCGACCGGAAAAGTATTGTCCTCTCGAAATTTTAGAGCTCGCTCATAAATGTTCGACTGCATTTCCTCAAGCAACAATTTGATGTGATCAACGACTCCCTCGATCGGAAGGGATTCCTTTGTTAGATTGTCGCGGCGAGCGACCTCGATTGTTCCACCTTCGAGATCGCGCATTCCCAATCCGAGCCGAACCGGCACACCGCGCAGCTCATACTCGGCGAACTTCCAGCCAGAGCGCTGCTTGTCGTCGTCGTCGTACTTTACCGAAACGCCGGCGGCTTTCAATTCCTCGAATATCGGATTTATCTTCTCGCTGATCTTTGCAAGGTCTTCCGGAGTCTTGTAGATAGGTACGATGACAACCTGGATCGGTGCAAGTTTTGGCGGAAGCACCAGGCCGTTATCGTCGGAATGGGCCATGATGAGCGCACCCATAAGCCGAGTCGAAACGCCCCACGATGTCGCCCACGGATATTCGAGCTGATTTTCTTTATTAACGAACTGCACGTCGAACGACTTCGAAAAGTTCTGCCCCAAAAAGTGAGATGTCCCTGCCTGAAGAGCCTTTCCATCCTGCATCAGAGCTTCAATACAATAAGTCTCGATCGCTCCCGCGAACCTCTCATTCGGCGACTTGAGTCCTCTGATAACGGGAACGCCCATCCATTCTTCGGCAAACGTCGCGTAAACACCCAGCATTCGTTCGGTTTCCTCAACCGCTTCCTGCTCAGTCGCGTGAGCGGTGTGGCCTTCCTGCCACAGGAACTCGGTCGTACGAAGAAAAAGTCGTGTACGCATTTCCCATCGGACAACGTTGCACCATTGATTGATCAATAGCGGCAGATCGCGCCAGGACTGGATCCAATTCTTGTATGTGCTCCAGATCACAGCCTCCGACGTCGGGCGGATGATCAACTCTTCTTCGAGCTTTGCATTCGGATCGACGATCAATCCCTTTCCATCGGGATTAGCTTTCAAACGATAATGCGTAACGACCGCACATTCTTTCGCAAAACCTTCGGCGTGCTCTTCTTCTTTTTCAAGAAACGATTTCGGAACGAAGAGGGGGAAGTAGGCATTCTCGTGTCCGGTCGCTTTGAACATATCGTCCAGAGCGCGCTGCATCTTTTCCCAGATCGCAAAGCCGTACGGCTTGATCACCATACAGCCGCGAACCGCGGAATTTTCAGCCAACTCGGCCCGTTTGACGATCTCGTTGTACCACTCGGAATAGTTCTCGCTTCTTTTAGGTAAAGCTTTGCTCATAGAAATCTCAATTGCACTAAGGCGGAACGAAAATGATAGAGCAAAAGCTACCTCGTTTCAATTTGCGGAATTTCGCGCCATTCGCTAGTCTTTGGTCTTGCGCCAGCACAAGCTACTTTCTATGAGCGAGTTCAAACTTGACTTCAGGGATACGGCGACCGCCTTCGAAGATAAATCCGACGCCGAACTAAAGGAAAAATATCGCCTCTTTAAAATGCTCAACTCGCCGTTCCTTAACGCGGTCGGTACGCGTGCGGCGAGGTTCGCATTGTCACTCGGGCTCCCGGTCCAGGGTCTGATCAAGAGTACTATCTTCGAACAGTTCTGCGGCGGCGAAAATATCGAGGAATGTCAGGCCGCGATTCTGCGTCTAGGAAAGTTCAATGTCGGAGCCATTCTCGATTACGCCGTTGAAGGTAAGGCGACCGAAACAGATTTCGATAACACTCGCGACGAAATAATGCGCACGATCGAGCGCGCCAAAAACGACTCGAACATTCCCTTTGCCGTCTTCAAAGTTACGGGTGTCGCGCCGTTAGGGACGCTTGAGAAGATCAGCAAGAAAAAGAAACTCGATGCTAAAGGCCAGGCCAAGTGTGAGCGCATTCATACACGGGTCAATGAGATCTGCGAATTCGCGCACTCTCTCGGCCAGCCTGTTTTTATCGACGCAGAGGAAAGCTGGATCCAGGACGCGATCGATCGACTGGCTGTCGAGATGATGGAGAAATACAATCGGCGCGCGCCGATCGTTTTTAACACTCTTCAAATGTATCGAACGGACCGGCTGCAATATTTACGCGACACGCGTAAGCAGGCGAAAGCGGACGGATACATTCTCGCGGTGAAGCTGGTTCGCGGAGCTTACATGGAGAAGGAACGCGATCGGGCGGCCGAGCTCGGCTACGAGTCGCCGATACAACCGGACAAAAAAGCGACCGATCGGGATTACAATGCCGCTCTCGAGTACTGCATCGATCATCTGGACGACCTCGCCTTTGTCGCCGGGACTCACAACGAGAGAAGCACCCACCTGCTTGCGCAGATGATGCATCAACGTGGGCTGAAGCACGATCACCCTCATATTTTCTATTCGCAGCTTTATGGTATGAGCGACAACCTCTCTTACGTTCTCGCTAAAAATGGCTATAGCGTTTCGAAGTATGTTCCGTATGGCCCAGTCGCGGATGCGGTTCCTTATTTGATTCGACGTGCTCAGGAAAACACATCGGTCACAGGGCAGGTCAGTCGGGAGTTGGAGTTGATAAGTATCGAGCTCGAACGTCGGCGTCTAGCGTAATCCCAGCAGAAGCCTTATCGAGCGGTCGTGCACCTCTTTTTCCTCAGACGCCTTCCACGCGTTGTAACCTTCTAATTCTCTTTCTACCAAAGGAACATTTTGCAGGCGAGCAATCTGGGTGCTTTCGAAGGCATGATTCGTGAGGGCAAGATGTGACTTATCCACGACAAGCTCCGCAGAATTCTCGACGGCAGAATCCGCCATTTCAGGATCAAGATAGAAGTCTCTGTAGGCGGCGACATGCCACACCGGATCGTCGGTGGTTTGGTCCACCGCTAAAACCCGAAGAAGCGCGTAACCGCTCTCAAGCTGGAAGATCAGAAAATCGCCGGGTGTAAAATCGTGAACTGATGCCATAAACGGGTTTCTGCTCATGATAGGGATTGCGACGTTGCCGAGACAACCGGCCGCGACGATTAAGGTGATTTTCGCTACAATCGACGATATGCAGGAGACCTTTGGCAGCCTTCATCCGGTACACAATCTGCCGATACTTACGACGCTGTT
>JBDTMK010000069.1:0-10955 GCA_039934315.1 Pyrinomonadaceae bacterium
CGCCACCGATAAGAGGCATTTGATAAAGGATCCGGTTCCGTATCGTGCCCCCGTAAACGTAGTAAAGATAATTACCGTCGCGCGAAATTGTCAGGCTCCAATAAAAGACCTCATTGGTTGGCGGCGTGAGCTGCACATCCGTTGCCGTTGCCACCTGTCGAAGCCATAGGCTTCGCTTGCCCGCATCGTCCAGGACATACACGACTTGCTTTCCGTCAGGAGAGATTACCGCCTGAGTGGCTTTTCCGTTCGAAGTCAGTCGTTCGATCTTGATTGTTTGAAAAGGCGCGTATACGGCGGGTTCCGGCGTTCGAAACTTATAGACAGCGAAACCGATCCCTCCAGCCAGCGCCATAAGCGCGACAACCAAAGCAGCGATCATCGTCTTGCGTCGACTCAGCGAATTCGAAATGGAATTGTCCGTTGGGGGGGTGCCGCTGTCGGAGGTAGCGGGCATGAGGACCGTCTTTGATTCGCGCGTCGGCTGTATCGCAGTAGCCGATTCATCCGTCGCGGGACCGTCGACCAGCAGAGTGCCATCGTCCAGACAGAAGCTCAGCGAGTCGTCATGGTAATTCCGTCTGCATTCCGGGCATCGTTTCATGAAAGTCGAATTTATGCTGAGAAACCGGCTTTTCTTAGCAACTCCTGAAATCGAGCATCGTCTCGCAAGCGGTCAAATGCCGGATCAACCTTGAGGTAACCGTCGCCGCCTCGCTCTTTGAAAATTGTTTCGAGCCACTCTAACGCTCTATCCTTGTCGCCAAGATTCGAATAGATTTCCGCCATTCGGAGTGGCCGAGGATTCTCTCCTCGGGCTTGCCTCTGCATCATGTGTGAAAGCTCTTGCTCCCAAAAGCCTTTTGCCCCCGATCTTTTGTATGCTTCTCTCAGCTCGGCAAGATTTTGTCGCTGCATTTCGCGATACCCCGGATTTTCGCCGGGACTTTCGATACGCTTTTCTGCCTCCGTTATTGCCTCTTCATACATTCCCTTAAAGATGTACGTCTCGGCGAGCCAGACCCTCGCCAAATTGAAGTTTCGATCCATCTCCAGGGTTTTTTTGAATTGCTCTATAGCCTCGTCATACCGCCTTGCCATCATCAATATATGCCCGACCATCGAATTGATGGGAATCGAGAGCGGGTCAAGCTCCTGAGCGAGCTTTATCTCACGGACGGCCTCATCGTGACGACCCAGGCGCGAGAGCAACTCGGCGTGCCAATGGCGGGCCGTGGGATAGCTTGGATTCAGCTCAATTGCTCTTTTGAATCCGCGTTCGGCTGCCGGCCAGTTCCAGGCGTTGACTTCAACTTCTGCCAACGCAGTCTGGGCTTCGCCAAGCGTTTCATCGATCTCCAAAGCCTTCGTCGCTGCCGCCCGCGCTTTTGAAAACCGCTCTTCCCGTGAAATGGAAGGAAGTTGGAGAATGTAACTGTCCGCGAGGGCGGCATAAGCCAGTGCGTAAGTCGGATCAAGGGCTATCGCCTGCTCGAAATACTCGACAGCTTTTTTATTTTCCACCGCCGTTCGCTTATTCCAATAAAAACGTCCTTTCAAATAAAGCTGGTACGCGTCGGGATTTTCGGTGTAATTCTTAGCAAGTTTTTGTTTGTCCGCGCTCGACAGTTTCGCTCTTAACCTTTGCGAAACATCGCTTGCGATCTCGCTTTGCAGCGAGAGCAGGTCCGTCATCGGGCTGTTATAATCGGCGCTCCACAAAGCATTCTCGCTTACGGCGTCTACCAATTCGATGTGCAAGACTAAACTGCTGCCCCGTTGCACGACGGACCCTGTCAAGACAGCTTGAACACCTAATTCCGCCCCCATTATCCGCGGACTTGTTTCCTTACCTTTGTAGCGAAAAACGGACGATCGCGCCTTTACGCTCAAATTCGGTATCTGCGACAAGTTACTGATCAGTGTGTCAGTCATTCCGTCCGACAGATATTCGACATCCGCGTTTCCGCTTTCGTTGACAAATGGCATTACCGCGATGGATTGGATTTGCTTAGCCGGCGAAAAGTAGCGGTAAGCAAAAAAGCCGCCAAGTAAAATCAAGGGGCCCAAAAACAAAACTAAGAGCCATACCGAACGGTGTTTTGATTTGCTGGCGCCCAGATTAGGACGCGCCGCGAGCGAAATCGGTTCTGTGATTATGTCCGTTGCCGGTTCATCGCTGCTTTCCCGCGAAGAACCGCGAGAATATTGAGATCTGAACAGCGCGGTCGCGGGTTCTTCGGTTGCGGGGCCGTCAACCAGAGGGGTGCCGTCATCCAGACAGAAGCTCAGCGTATTATCACTAAAATCTCGCCGGCATTCAGGACAACGCTTCATCGCCTTACATATTTACACAGGTGCCGCGTTTCAAAAACATTCCGTCGCCCGCCTTTCCCTTATGCTCGCCATTCTCAATGACGACGCGACCGCGCGACAGAACTGTTTCGACTTTGCCTTTGACCTTCCAACCCTCGTAGGACGAGTAGTCGACGTTCATATGCTCTGCCTCGACACCAAACGTATGTTCCTTTTCGGGATCGAAGATCACGATATCGCCGTCCGAGCCTACCGCTATTGTTCCCTTCTTCGGAAATAGTCCGAACATTCTTGCGGCGGCCGTAGATGTAAGTTCGACGAATCGGTTCAACGAAATTCTATTCTCGACCACGCCGCCGTTGTAGATCAGCGACATTCGATTCTCGACGCCGGGCGCGCCGTTCGGAATCTTCGAGAAATCATGCCTGCCGAGCTCCTTTTGCTCCTTCATACAGAACGGGCAATGGTCGGTCGAGATCACCTGCAGGTCATCCATCTTCAAACCCTTCCAAAGCTCGGCCTGGTTGTGCTTTTCGCGCAGCGGCGGCGTCATGACGTAGCGCGCACCTTCGAAACCGTCACCGTAATCTTCGATCGAATGAAACAGATATTGCGGGCACGTTTCGGCGAACGCTGGGATACCGCGATCGCGTGCTTCACGAACCTTGTTCAGCGCGTCGGTGCAGCTCAGGTGCACGATGTAGACCGGCGACTCGGCCATCTCAGCGATCGCAATCGCACGATGAACACCTTCAGCTTCGGCGATCGTGGGACGCGTCAGTGCGTGATACTTCGGTGCAGTGCGGCCGTCCTTTAAAAAGCGCTTGATGATCTCGTTTATGACGATCCCGTTCTCAGCGTGCATGCAGATCAATCCGCCGCGTTCGCCCGCTGCCGACATCGCGCGAAAGATCGTCGCGTCGTCGGCGAGAAACACACCCGGATAAGCCATGAACAGCTTGAAGCTCGTCACGCCCGAATCCATGATGCGATACATTTCCGCTTCGTCGCCGTCCTCGAACTCGGTCGTGATCAGATGGAATCCGTAATCGATCGCGCACTTGCCGTCCGCCTTCGCGTGCCAATTATCGACGCCCTGTGTCAGCGTCTCGCCTTTGTTCTGCACAGCGAAATCGATAATCGTCGTCGTCCCGCCGAAAGCTGCCGCACGAGTTCCCGTAAAGAAATCGTCGCTCGATTGCGTCCCGCCGAATGGCAGTTCCATGTGTGTATGCGGGTCGATCCCGCCCGGAAAAACGAGTTTGTTTTTAGCGTCGATTACAACGTCGGCTTCGATGCCGATCTGCTTGCCGATTGTTGTTATCGTCTCGTCCTCAATCAGTATGTCGGCGGTGTAGTCATCGACGGCCGTCACGATCCGGCCCGATTTGATCAGTGTTCTCATAACTAATTTCAACTCTCTGCGAATAGCTTACCCTTCCAAAGCTTTTGACCGGCGGTCGAAGTGTAAAAACCGAAGACTGCTAACACAAGGAGAGCGAGCGCGAATAAAATAAATTCGCTCGCATACCAGGCTGTTAAGTCGCTCGTAATAGGACGATTGACGAAATCGGCAAAGACCAGATATGAAATAAAGGCTAGCACGCCGAATCGTGATGCCAGAAGAATTGTCCACGGTATAAACAATATGTAAGCCGCCAATTCGATCGCAGGTTGGCCCTGCGCGATAAATCCAGGTAGAAAGAGTCCGCCTGCCAGTAGACACACCGCCGCAGTACCAAGCCATTTGCGACGGAGCAGCAAACTAAAAAACAGCAGCAGGAACATGAATATAAAGGCCCCAAGCAGAGATTCCGTAACCTTGTCTAAGAACATGTCCGGAAACCCGCCAGGTCCGGTAAAGATAGCACTGCCGGGCCCCTGGCCGGAGATAACGATCAAGAAATACATCGGCCTGCCCTGCCACGTTGGAAAGACGTAGGTCAGCAATATCATCACGACGCTTATTACCATGGCTGCCGCACCGCCTATAAGTATGTCCCGTCCGACGAGCGGATCACGCCAGGCGCCGGCAAGCAATCGGGTCCAGGAGATGATGCGTTCGGGGGCGCTTCTTCGAAGATATGGCTCAAATGCGAGATAGATAAAACCGGCCATACCGGCCCAGTAGAGTGCAGCCTGCAGACCTGAGACTAAAAGCGTTCCCTCACTGAAAGAGCCGACGTGGTGTGTTGCGAAAGCCCATATGATCATTCGCGCTGCGAAAATAAAGATCGCGACGCGAAACGCTCCCTTAACATCGCTTCGTCCCTGGCGGATATTTTTTGCGGCCAACCACGCGCTTACGACTAGTACCCCAAAGTAGATCGAGAGAAGGATCAGGCTGGGAAGACTGTTGCTCTGATGCGAGGTCTGTCCAGGAGTCACAGTCCACGGCTCGACGATCTCCAGGCTGACGAGTTTGCCGCGATACGCGGCGGCCTCAACGCGAATCGCAATATCGCTTTCGTCGGGGTAATGACCTGAGAACGCCCTTCTATCATCAAATGCCTGCGGCGGCGTTAGTTGAGGCTCGACTCTCTCGAATGTGGGGAGATCGAATCCCGCTTCCTTAAAAACCCCAACCCAGTCAAATTCAGTTTGTGTTCCGCCTGGCTCGTCGATCCGCGGCGGAACTCCACCGAAAAAGATAAGACGACCCTTTGTGTCAAGACGAAGACGCGCCATTCCGGGCACCGTATTCTCCGGATCGGAAAACGTCACCTTTCGATTGCCGACCGGAACCAGGGGCTCGGGACTGGAACGATACCAGAACTGCGTGACCGCCGGCTGGGCCGTACTGAGCTTTTGCCAACGCTCCGGCGCGGGATCGTTCTCTCTAAGAAAATCGACATACCCGCTTTCATTTACAAATGCTGAATAAGAATCGACAACACGGTAACCAAATTTTTCGACCAGCTCTCGGCTTCGCTGACTCAAGACCTCGGGCGACTTTTCGAGCGGGACCATGCGGTGCAAAAACGCGCCTTTTGATGTAGCCGTCACAAACACGATTCCGAGAACTACGGTCGCGAGCAGTGTGGCGGCGACGAGCGGTGTGAGTGCGCCCTTCTTCGGCGACGCGGCGATCATCTCGGGCGTCGGTGTTTTCCCCGCGTCGAGCGCCATCTGCATGGGATTGCCGCCCGGCAATGCCATCGCCACATGGAGAGCAGATTCCGGACGGTCCTTAGGGTCTTTCTCGATGCAGGCCGCGATCACGCTTTCAACCAGCGGGTCAATTCCCTTTACGAACACCGAAGGATTGGTCGGCGTCTCTGTCCGCTGTTTCCGAATGAGATCAGGGATCGAGTCCGATTGAAAAGCCGGTTTTCCGGTGAATATTTCGTAGAGAACCAGGCCGAGCGCGTAGATATCACTTTTTGCCGAAACATTTTTTCCTGAGATCTGCTCCGGCGACATGTACGCCGGTGTCCCTGCCCGAAGCGGGTCGTTAGCGATCTCGGCCTCAACACCTGCGATACCAAAATCGGTGATACGAGCCTTGCCCTTCGAATCGATGATTATGTTCGCGGGTTTGAAATCCCGATGCAGGATACCGGCATTGTGGATGGCCTCGAGCCCGACACAAAGCTGGCGAGAGATCTCGACAGCCCGTTCCGATGAAAGGCGCCCCACGCGTGTCAGTAACGACGAAAGATCATCGCCGTCTACGAACTCCATTGAAATGAAATGTCGTCCGTCGATCTCGCCGATATCAAAGACCCGACAGACATTCGGGTGGGAAACTTGTCGGGCATGACGAACTTCCGAGTGAAATCTTTCGAGTGCCGCGGGATCAGTTTGAAAATTATCGGGAAGAAATTTTAGGGCGACAGTTTGCGCGAGCTTGAGATCCTCAGCCTTATATACCGCTCCCATTCCGCCTCGGCCAAGCAGGGCGACGATGCGGTATCGGTTCGCGAGGACGGTCCCGGAAACAAATTCGTCCTCCGAATTCCCACCGACCGATTCTGCATTTTGAACGAGAGTTTTATCTTCTTCCGACATTGCCTGGCTTTACGTCGATCGGTAAATGTCCTGCACCTACGTCTGATCGTTGATAAGGTGTTTTCGCATCTGGAGGATGAGGCTGCTATATCCGGATTTCTCGTATGCTCGGGTCGCGGTGCTGTTCTCGACGTAAACCTCCAATTGCATCTCGGTTACACCTTGAGAAATGGACCATGCCTCAAGCGCCGCAACGATCTTTTTATTTACACCTTTTCCTCGATGCTCCGGGACCACATACATAAACCCGAGGTACGAGTGTTCGCGATGCTTGAGATATGCCTCGGAACTTTCGATACGTGCGTACCCCGAGCCGATTATTTCCCCGCCTGTCTCCGCTACGACAACTTCGACATCGGATGAAGATATCAAGTCTTCAAGATCATAATAATGAACATCGGGGCCACTCCGAAGCGTCGCGTCAAACGGTCGCTCGGATTCGATAATAGCTTGCTCGAAATTTAGAAGGCGATCCAGGTCGCTGAAGTTGGCTGGCCTGACAATGATTTGGTCCATCGATGTTCAATTCTTTCGCACAATAGTTTCTTTACCCGGCTTATAAGAGCTTTCGAGATTCGCTTTTATATCCGACAGGGTCAACCAGGCCGGTTTGAACTGACCACGAGCATATAGCTCTGACTGGTCCATAAAGTGACGGCTTTCCGGATGCCCGCTCGAGCCAAAGACGTGAACCGACCGTCCTTTTACCTTTGGCGCAAATTCAACCACGCTGACGTATGTTCCGCCCGATACTCCGTACCGCTTCTTCTGGCCCTTCTCGTCGGTTGCGTAGAATGTGAAGATCGCTCCCCCGCCCCCGAATACTCCGGGAACGCCGACACTTGGACGGCTGTCCTGGAAACGTTCCGCCTTGCTTTCGTCTAACCGCTGTAGGCGGTTGAGTTCTCCCCACGCGACGTGCCATGTGCCAAAATCAGCATCCAATTTTGTCAGAACATCAGCCAGCGCAGCGGTTTTAGCTATGTCGTCTTTCGGGTCGTTAGTTTCCAGCCGGTCCGCCCACAAGACGAACAACGTCGTCGCGATCGATCCCGTTGTTGCACGATGATCCCACTTCGATAATTCATCCTGCGCGATGCGCAGTTGGGCGGCGGACGCAGGATTCGACGCGATCCCCTTTTTCAAAGAATCGAGCAAGGACGGCAAATGCATATCCGCGGCCAGTACTCTGGTGTCGAACGCAGCCCGCTCCCAATCCTCGAACGTGAATTTCGTGTCCCTCGAAAGAATGAGTCTGGAAACTTCACCACGTAGGTTGTCACCTTCCTGCACCATGTATGATGGAAATTTTTTTGCATCCGGGTTGCCGCCGGCGCTTGTGAGTAGAAACGGCGTCGTATTACAGTTCTGCATCCAGCCTGTTTCCGGATTGGTCAACTGCGGCAGTTCGTCCATTGTGTGATAGCCCTGCCATTCAGTCGCAGGATCACTTCCGTCCACAGGCTTCTTCCAGTCGAACTTCGGATCACGGCGGGGAACGGCGCCGTTGTAAAGATAAAACGTATTACCCTGCCGGTCCGCATACATAACGTTACCGAAGAGCATGTTTAGCGGCTCGATGGCGCGCTTTAGCTCAGCGAGCGATTTCGCGGCAGTCATCATGTACCATTGCCGCAGCCAGCCGTCGTTCTCGAATTTCGCCATCCGGATCGCGAGCGGCTTTCCGTCTTTAGAGCCGATGATCGGTCCATGATGAGTTCGACGCATCGTGAAGCTCCGTGTTTCCATTCCGGTCCCGGTCTTTACAACAATCTCCTCGGTGTGCTCTGTGGCGAGTCGATGTTCCTTCCCGTACCGATACGCAAGCGGGCGCGACGGGTCATCGAAAGTTTCAAAGTAGACGTCGACAAGATCAGCTGAGTTGTCAGTGCTTACCCAACCGCCGTTTTCGTTATGGCCAACGTACGGGAACGGAAATCCAAATCGCGTGTATCCCGTAAAGTTCCATCCCTCTTCGCTATGAACATGCCCCTCGTAAACCTGGCCCGGACCGAAAAACGACAGGTGAGGGTTTACAAACAGCATCGCGTGCCCGGTGGCGCTTTTTGACGGGCCGATGACCCATCCGTTCGAGCCTTGGTTTTCCCTTTTGCGACGCTCGTACTCGGCCGTCTGAATGTTACGAAAATCGATCGCCGGATCGTAAGCGAAACCGTTTTGATAATAGTTGTAACGAATGAACGCGAGCGGGTACCAGGGTTCGATTTTCGTCAATAGCCGCGGCTTTACCTCGGGGTGCCGGCTTATGTAGAAGTTTATCCCCGACGCAAACGCGTCGCAGATCGAACGCGTATGCGCGTCAAGCCGGTCATATTCCTCACGGGCAAGACGAGGAATCTCGAGGGCGTCATTCAAGCGGTCGTTGTTGAGAGTTCCTTCACCGTAGACCTCGGAAGCTCGACCGATCGATCGAATGTAATTGTCTTCGATCCTCCAGAAATTGTCTTCAGCCTGAGCATAAGCAAAACCGAAAACGGTACTAGTATCCGTCCGCCCGAAGACATGCGGCACGCCGTACACGTCCCGATAGATCGTCACCTGACCGGCGAGCACCTCCGGGTCGAGCGGCACGGTCCAGGCCGTCTGAGTTAGGGTGATGCAAAAGAGACTTAACAGTGAGAATCGGAAGAACATTCGAATTATTCTGCTCATATCAAACGTTGATCGCCTTGAGTTATGACCCGGACGGGTAATGCTGCATTCCCGATTCCCATTTGAGGAATTCGGTACGGAGGCGTTCGAGAATATCCGGGTTATCGTTTTTAAAATCCGCCTGCTCTCGCTCATCAACGGAGAGGTCGTGAAGAAACTCACTTTTACCTTCACGGATATACTTCCATTTCCCGCGCCGCATCGCACCCTGGCGGTATGTTCGCCAGAACAATGTCCGGTCATAGATCCGTTTAGTACCATTTAGCACGGGCTTTATATCGTCACCATCGAGCGGAAAGTTCACGTCCTGCTTTCCACCGGCAGCAGCGATCATTGTCGCCGTCCAATCCATAGTAATTACGGGCTGGTCACTGACAACACCCGCGGTTGTAACACCGGGCCATCGGACAATAGCAGGGACGCGCACGCCGCCTTCGTGGAGATCCATCTTCTGCCCAGTGAACGGCCAATTGTAAGAAAATCTTTCGCCGCCGTTGTCGCTGGTGAAAATAATGAGTGTGTTGCGATCAAGCCCGGACGTTTTTAAGGCGTCCAAAACGCGTCCGATTCCCGCATCCATATTCTCCATCATCTCGGCATAGACCTTTATCGAACCGCCCGCGCGAAATCCCACCGGTCCGTATTTCATTGCATCGCTGACGGCGCGATCTCGGGGTCCCTCCCACGGCCAGTGCGGAGCGGTGTAGTGAAGGCTTAAATAGAAGGGCTTCTTGTGTGAACGTCGAACGTACTCGACCGCCCGCTCTGTAAGAAGGTCCGTCATATAGCCGATCTTTTCGACCGGTACTTCGTCCTCGAAAAAGTCGAGGCTGGCGCTCATGTCTTTGTGCGTGAAGTGATCCACGGCCCCGCTCATATTGCCGTAGAACTCGTCGTATCCGCATTTGAGGGGGCCGAAGTACGGCAAGTAGCCGACGTGCCACTTACCGATGAGCGCGGTCGAGTAGCCGGCCGATTTGATAAGCGATGACACGGTCGGATGTTCGTGTGGAATACCGGTCGCCTTTAGCTTGTCATCCGATAGTTCCTTCCTTTCGTGAATCGGCTCTTCAAGTCCGACCGACAGGCGCGCGGGATAACGGCCGGTGTGGAATCCCACCCGCGTTGGCGTGCAGACCGGCGCGGCGGAATATGCGTTCGTGAACCGGATTCCCTGTCGCGCAAGCTTGTCGAGATTGGGCGTTCGATAATCAGGACGGCCATAGCAGCTCAGATCCCCCCAGCCCGCGTCGTCCGCGAGGATAAACAGGATGTTCGGACGTGAAGCGGCGACCGCCGATGAATTAAGAATCCCGGTCGTTACGGCCGAAGCCGCGATCGCTCCGCCGATGAACTCGCGGCGACTAAAATTTCTGTTGTTTTTGTCGGTCATGGCTTTCTTTCACTCACGGATGCGGTGGATGATCTGGTGTTACAACTTCCCGAAACGTTTTCCAACTATCAGGCACCTGAAAAAATGATTCGGCTGATTCAGGGCAATCGCGCGAACGGCATATCGCGAAGTCGCGATGTGCCTATATGCATCGTCAAGATTTTTCCGCTCGTATCGCGGATGAACCAAAGGACTGTACCGGGCCGGTCGACGATATAGTTGTCCTTGAACTGCGGCCGCAACGGAAGGCGCGAACCCGCCGCCCGCTGCGTCAGAAAGGGCTGGCCGTTCTCCATCACTATGGTGACGTTTGCGTCTGCCTCCTCGCTGTACCACCGGCCCGTTATAGCACTGAGATCGTCCGGTGTCGGCTTCCACTCATCTTGAAAAGTAAAAGTACGGATATCACCACTGTTGTTCGCCTCAACAGAAACAGGCTTGCCGTCGCTGCCCAGTTTGAAGGCAAAGCGTTGTGGGCCAACCAGAAACGAGCCGTCGGACTGTGGCAGCATCGTCGTGCCGTTCATCTTCAGCACACCATTGTCGAGAGTTATGCGGTTCG
>JBDTMK010000070.1:0-10952 GCA_039934315.1 Pyrinomonadaceae bacterium
CCTTACGCGGAATCTAGGACGGTGGTACGAGCAACTGAAAATGAGCAACGGCACTTCACAAATTATCGAGAACTGGACGCAGCGATCGTCGTACAGTTTCGGTAAGGCCGTCCGCGTCGTGCTCGAAAACGAGACCGTGGCCGGCGTGACCGATGGTCTTGAACCGAATGGTGCCTTGAGAATCAAACGAGGTGATGGAACTTTGGCCGTAATACAAGCGGGTGATGTCGAACAAGTCCGAGCTGCTGTCTAATGCGAAAACGTTTTTCAGAATTCCATCCTGCGATCTATCGCACCCCGAATCTTTGAGAAGCGCATGTTTCGGTCCTTAGCTAACCCCGCCCGAGGAGCTGGATTCGCAAGCGAAATGATCTCAAACGCCTTCTTTATCCAGACCGTGAAACCCCTAACTCGTTCCGTCGCTTTGAGAAGAACCATCGCTTTCTAAATCGCGACGGGAAGAATTATCGTGGTATCGAATATGGCGCGACTTGATCGATCGCCGGACCGAAACGAGCTCGCTGAAGAACTGATAGTCAAGAACTTTTCCGAGGTGAAATACGAATTGAACTTTGCGGGGCAACAGTGTAGCTTCTAACTACGCCTTTGTTAACGACGCCTTTTGTTTTATGAGTAACGAGTTTGATCTAGATAACGATTTCGATTTCGAAGAAGAGTTTGACGACGAGTTAGCTGACTTCGAAGAGTTTGGCGAGGATGACGATGATGGCGCCGATGTGCTCGTCCGCACCGCGGTCCTCCAAAAGAACAGCATGATCGCGCTACTTTGCATCAAAAGCGCGACAGCGGGTGCGGCCATATGCCGTGTCGATCCGCGCGAAAACAATCCAGCGGTTCAGCTCTACGATGATCCCACAGCGGCGCTTGAGTGGTTTACAAAAAGCCTTCGCACAAGCCGCAAGAACGGTTGGACGATCGTCTATGACGGATTACCCTTGCAAGGGTAAAAAAGTGAAATGGTGAAGGGGTGAAAAAGTTCTGAATGCTTTTTCACCCTTTCACTTTTTCGCTTTTTCACTTTGAAAGATGCTCCTCGCAATCGACATCGGCAACTCCGCGATAAAGTTCGGTCTTTTCGAACGCGAACAACTCACTTCAAAATTCTCGATCCAAACAAAACGCGACGCGACGGCTGATGAGATATGGTCCGCTGCCGGTGACCGCCTCCGTTCGGGGGCGGACGCCGCGATCGTATGCTCCGTTGTTCCCGAGATCGATATACCGATGACAAAGTTTTTGCGCGAAGTTACGAACTCTGAACCGACCTTCGTCAACAACTCGTTCGATTTTGGTTTGAAAATCAATTACGAACCGCTCGAATCACTCGGCACCGACAGACTCGTCAACGCATTTGCCGTGGTCGAGAAATACGGCGCTCCGTGCATCGTCTGCAGCCTCGGCACCGCTACAACGATCGACGTCATCAATGCAGAGAAAGAATTTCTCGGCGGCATAATCGCGCCGGGAATGGATGCGATGTCGGCGGCTCTGCATTTGAAAGCTTCGCGCCTGCCGCACGTGAAAGTCGAAAGACCGAAACACACGATCGGAAACTCGACGATCGAGTCGATCCGGTCAGGCGTGTACTACGGATATGTCAGCATGGTCGAAGGCATGATCACACGGATGCGGACGGAATATGGGATCTCGAGAATAGTGGGCACTGGCGGGAATGTAGGACTAGTGTCCGCGGAATTTGCAGGACTGATGACCCTTGATTTGGATCTGACGCTGAATGGCCTGCGAATTCTAGGCCGTTAAGCCGCCGGTCAAAGACCACGAACTTAACGAGTTTCTGTCGCGGTCAAAGGTTGTTGGATTAACGAGTTTCTGCATTAAAATTTGGAGCCTGCCTCAGGCCGCCGTAGGCAAAAACTTCGGTTTTCTTCTTGCCTTTGTCGTCTGCTCGAACGCATAAGCCAGACGGATTAGAACGTGTTCCGAATAGGGCTTTCCAAAAAACGAAATGCCGATCGGAAGTTCTCGTAAAAATCCCGCGGGAACGGTGATGCTCGGATAACCTGCGACGGCCGCTATCGAGGAGCTTGAAATGTAATTGCTTCCGCAATCGCCATTAACCCAGTCGATCATCCATGTCGGAGCATTCGACGGCGCGACGATCGCATCGAGTTTGTCTTTATTCATCGCCGCGTCGATTCCCTCTTCACGAGTCAGCTTGACGGAGAGTGCGCGAGCATCGAGGTATTCCTTGGTTGTGAGCGGCCCCTTTTTCGCGGATGTTTCAAAGATCTCCTGCTTAAAATACGGCATCTCGCGGGAAGCGTTGTCGTTGTTGAATTTGATAAGGTCGTTCAGATTTTTATGCTGCGAACCGCGCCCCGCGAGATATTTCTCGAGTCCGTCTTTAAACTCGAACTGAAGGACCTCAAACTCCGCATCACCGAATTTTTCCAGGTTCGGAAACTTCACATCCACCAGAGTCGCACCTGCCTTTTTCATCGCGTCGAGCGATGCATCCATGATCTTGTCAACTTCGGCTCGTTTGCCCCAGAAGTCGCGTGCAACGCCAATGACCGCTCCTTTCAGTCCATCCGGCTGTAGAAACGTTTCGTAATCGGTCCGAGCCATCGTACCGTTCTTTGCAGTCGCAGGATCCGACGCATCGACTGCGGTCATCGCTGACAACATGATCGCCGCATCGGCAACCGTACGAGTCATCGGGCCGGCTGTGTCCTGCGAAGCCGAGATCGGGACCACACCGCTTCGGGAAATAAGGCCCACCGTCGGTTTCAGCCCGACAATTCCGCATATCGACGATGGGCAAACGATCGATCCGTCGGTTTCAGTTCCGATCCCGATCGCTGCAAAGTTTGCTGCGATAGCTGCGCCTGTTCCTGACGACGATCCGCACGGATTACGATCGAGGATGTACGGATTGCGTGTTTGACCGCCCCGACCCGACCAACCGCTCGTTGATGCCGTCGAGCGGAAGTTCGCCCATTCGCTAAGGTTCGTTTTAGCGAGCACGACAGCACCGGCTCGCCGAAGCTGTTCGACAAGGAAAGCATCACGTTTCGGAACCGGTGCGTCCATTAACGCAAGACTCCCGGCCGTAGTTTTCATTTTGTCCGCAGTATCGATGTTGTCCTTTAACACGACGGGAATTCCGTGCAGCGGCCCTCGAAGTTTACCGGCCTTCCGTTCTGCGTCGAGCACGGCCGCGATGTCGAGTGCATCCGGATTTATTTCAATGATCGAATTCGTTTGCTTGTCACCGGCTTTGATCCTCGCGATGTAGTTTGCGACGAGGTCGCGGGCGGTAACTTCGCCTTTCTGCATCGCCACCTGCAAGCTCGCAACCGTTGCCTCTTCGAGATCGAAATCTTTGACGGCGGCAAAGCTCCGGCCCGCTATCAATCCGACAGATGCCGTCGCTGTCGCGGCTATAAATTCACGACGTTTCATAATTGTTCCTGACGTGTGTTGAGATTCCGCCTACCGTTTACTGCTCACCGTTGACGGCTCGGCGCTCACGTTTTCCGCTTCGATCTGCTTGTAATAATTCGAAATAAGCTTTTGGCCGCGGATGCGGAAAATGCGCGAACGATAGAGCTTCATTCTATGAAGCCGAAACTGAAGAGATGTAGCGAGCACGCCGAGGCCGTATCGGACGCTACGCGTAAAATTGATCGATGAGGCCTCTGCAAAATAACGCGTTGGGGTCGAGATCTCGCCGACGCGGTATCCAAAATGCACCACTTGGGCGAGCATCTGGTTGTCGAAAACAAAATCGTCTGAGTTCTCGTTCAGCGGCAACGCCTCGAGGACCTCGCGGCTGAAAGCGCGAAAGCCGGTATGGTATTCCGATAGCTTTGCACTCAGAAATATGTTCTGAAATAAAGTGAGAAAACGATTCGAGACATACTTGTAAAGCGGCATCCCGCCGGAGAGTGCACCCTTGCCGAGGATCCGGGAGCCGACAATACAATCATATTCGCCGTACGCGATCATCCCGGCCATCGGGACGATAAGGTTTGGCGAGTATTGGTAATCCGGGTGGACCATGACGACGATGTCGGCCCCGCGGCTGACAGCTTCGCGATAGCAAGTCTTCTGATTACGGCCATAGCCGAAATTCTTTTCGTGTACGAACACGGTCAGTCCGAGCTCGTTCGCGAGGCCGACCGTCTCGTCCGAGCTGGCATCGTCAACCAACAGGATCTCGTCGACGACGTCGCGCGGAACTTCAGCGACTGTGCGTGCCAGCGTCCTCGCCGCGTTATACGACGGCATTACAACAACTATCTTTTTACCGTTGAGCATGAGGGGATTTTCTGAACCATTATGCGACAGAAGGCCGAAAAACTCTAGCACTCAGAGTGCGAGACTTCTTTCGTATCTGAGCATCTTCGCGTGTTTCGTATACGTCTGAGGCCCTCTTGTTTCGTGTAATTTAGTGTGAGTTCGTGGTTTCAGTTCTTAAGATAAAGAGAACCACGAAATCACACGAAACGACACGAACAGGAAAGAACACGAAACCGGAACCGGCTTGAAAAGCGATACATGTGGCTCCGCGGTTAAGCTGTGAAGCCCGAACCACGGATTACATTGCAGACTCGGAAAAGCGCGAGATGAGGCGTCTGATCTCGCGACGGCCGGATATTACTCGATCAGTAACACCTCGTTGATAGCAAGCGGTCTAACCTGAGACGCGATACCATTTTTCCCTGCCTCCTCGTTTAGCTGCCGAAGCGGCTGGCTCGGCGGCTCGTCCGACAGATCAAACGTTCCGTAATGCATTGGAACGAGAAAGCGGGCCTTTAGATCCATAAATGCCTTAACAGCATCGCCGGGACTATTGTGGCTCGGCTCCATGAACCATCGCGGCTCATATGCCCCGATACCGATGAGTAAATAATCGATCTTTGGAAAGAGCTCGGCCGCCTCCCGATAGTGTCGACCGTACCCGCTGTCGCCGCCAAAGTAGATCGTCGCCCGCTCAGTCTGTATGACGTAGCTGCCCCACAATCTCCAGTTCGTATCGAACAGCCCGCGGCGCGACCAATGCCTCACCGGAAGAAAGAAAATCTTTAACCGCTCATCTGCGAGCGCGAATTCCTGGAACCAGCCGCTCGTCTGCACAGGGTTCGTTGGCGTCTTCCAGTCGTTTAAAACGTCCTCCGACCGCAGGCCCGCAAGAAATTTCGCGTTCGGAAATTTTTCCGCGACCGCGCGCAGCGTCGTCTCGTCCATATGGTCGCGATGGTCGTGCGAGAGCAAAACGTAGTCAACGCGGTGTATGTATTCGAGCGGCGAAGGAACATCGACGAACCGCTTCACGACCGGAGGCTTGCCGAAAACAGGATCGGTTAAAATCGATACCCCGTTGGCGCGGATAAAAAAGGAGGCGTGTCCGAGCCACATGATCCCGTCCTCATTCGAAGAGAGGAAAGGCATGGGGTCGCTTACTTCGATCCGCCATGTGTCGTTCTCTTTTTCCTGCTTGAAACTATTGCCGCCGAGCTGCCATTTTAAGAGATCGATCATGTTTGGAAGAAACGGATGCTCGTCGTTCATGAAGCGATCGCGCTGATCCACCGGCGTCCCCGGCCAGCCGTCTCTGATCGTTCGCAAATCGCTGTTTTGTTTGTATCCCTTCAACACTGCTTTATCAGTTTCCGTCCAAGCCGCAATCAAAAAAGTTGCACCGATCACTATTAAAATAACGAATCCAATTCTGGGGAACCACTTTTTCATTGCAATAATTTCAGCATAGCACGCCGATCGGGAGCGAAGTTTCTGGTCTAGTTTCTGTTTCTAGTTCGGGAGTCGCGGAGTTCCGGAAGAGATTTAGATGCTGGGGTAGCCAGAAACAAGAAACAAGAACCAGAAACTACTTTCGAGACTGAGCTATACTTTTCGAATGAATCCACGTCCGCCGGAAATCCCGCCGCACAAGCTGATCTCGGCCTTGCGAGGTTACGATCTGCTCCCGGCAATTATTTTTCTGCCGACCAGACGGAAGTGTGACGAAGCTGCGGCGGAGGTCGCGGGCGATCGTTCGCAGCAGACCGATCCAGAAAGACATAAGCGCCGCGAGGCAATTTTCCTTGAATTCGCCGCAGACAATCCGGAGATCCGTACTCACAAACATCAAAAATTACTTGTAAATTCTGGCGTCGCGTCTCATCACGCAGGACACATCCCGGCCTGGAAGCTGCTCGTCGAAAAGATGATGTCGGGAGGCCTGTTAAACGCGATCTTTGCGACCTCGACCGTCGCGGCAGGGGTGGATTTTCCCGCCAGGACTGTGGTCATCAGCAATGCCGACACCCGCGGCAACGAGGGCTGGCGTCCGTTTCACGCGAGCGAGCTGCAGCAGATGACCGGCCGGGCCGGACGGCGCGGAAAAGATAATGTCGGATTCGTGGTATTGGTTCCCGGCCAGTTTCAGAATCCGAAGAAGATCGCCGAGCTTCTCCGGTCGAACCCCGATCAGCTCGAAAGCCGTTTTCGCGCGACGTACACAAGCTTGCTCAACTTGCTTGATGCCTTCGGAGATTTTGAGCAGGTCCGGGAGATCGCGCAAAAAAGCTTTGCGTATCGGACGACGGCGCGAAAAATCGATGGGCTGAAACGCTTGCGCGAGGAGCGGCAAGATCGGATGATCGATAGGCTCCGTGGAAATGAGTTCGGGATCACCGAATCTGATGTGCGAGGCTTTGAGCGCTTGGTAAGTGCGAAAAATCGCCTTGAGGAAAAACTGCCCGCCACTCGCGCCGAGCTTCGCCAAACCTGGCTCCGCGAAAATGTTCAGTCCGGCCGCATCGTCACCCAGGGCAGAAGCGGGAAACGCCTCTTCCTTGTTTTTAATGTTTTCGGCGATAACGTCTCGGCGATGCGCGACGACGGGCAGGGAACCACATTCGCACTCGACCGCGTGAATCGCGTTTACGCGGACATCTTCAGCACGCGAGCGAAACAGATCGAACAGGCTTTCTTCGACACCTTCGAAGGAAAAAACAAACCACTTGACGAACCGAAGCTGTCTTTTAAGAAGCAAGTTCCGAACGATGAGTCGTCGCTCATAAACGATCTGATGAGCAAAGTCGGTTCGCCCGGAAATCCGCAATCTGAAACTCTACTCTGGGAATCCTACGAGGATGCCGAGCGTATCGAGCGGTACACGCGCGACATTGATTTTCTTTACAGCGACATCTGGCTGCCGTTCGAGCGACGTGCGAAAGTTCTCGATCATTTCGGATATATCAATTTTGATTCGGAGACCGTTACGGACGCAGGCAAATGGCTCGCGGATGTTCGCGTCGATCGCCCGCTTCTCGTGGGAGAAGCGATCCGCCATGGCATTTTTGACGATCTGACACCTCAGACGGCGGCGGGATTGATGGCAGCCCTTGCCGCGGATTCAGACCGAAATTATGGCGAGCTTTATCTTTCGGACGATCTGCTTGATGTGATCACACGTCTGGAAGAAATTATTCTCGAAGTTTCTAACAAGGAATGGAATTCGGGGATCGAACCGTCCGAGGAAATAAATCTGTCGGCCGCCGCCGCAGCTGAACGCTGGGCAGGAGGGATGTCGTGGGACCAACTTGCAAGCAAGACGGGAGCGGAAGAAGGTGATCTTTTCAGGCTGCTGGCCCGGACCGGCGAAGCACTGTTGCAGATCGCAAATTTGCGCGATTCAAATTCGAAAGCTGCCTCGGTAGCACGCAGTACCTCTGAAGTTATTCTGCGCGAGCCCGTTCGATAATTAGAGCTCCCGTAGCATTTCGAACTGTGCAAGGACTTTCGTAAAACCAAGATTTTGAAAGAAGACAACTGATTCGGTCATTGCCTCGTCGAGGTTTATGACGTGCAGCTTTTGGCCTCGCGCGTCTTTCTGCATCTCGCGCATTAACCGGGTTGCGATTCCCTTTCGGCGATGATCCCGGTGTACCGCGAGCTGAGCCAGCCGGCCGACACCGGCCGCAAAGACGATGTAGCCGACACACTCTTCACCGATAAACGCGCCAATCAATCTTTTCATTCTAACGCTTCGATCGATAGCCTCGAGTGAGTTTTGCCAAGACGGTTTGCCATCCCAAAATGCCGCATGCGGAATATTTTCGTGTCGGTGGATCTCGCGGATCTCTACGTCCGCCGGCGGTGAACGAAGCTCGAGCGGAATCTCAGGATCGCATTCCAACAGCAGCAGCTCACGCGTCTTCCGAAAACCCAGCATCTCGTACAGAAGGACCGCGGGATCGTTGTTCGTTATCACCTCGAGCAGGAATTGCTTGTATCCCTCGGCGGTAAACATCGGAATCATCCAGTCGAACATTGCCCGACTGATCCCACGGCGGCGGTATTCCGGAAGGACCGTGGTTCCCGCGTCGTACACGGTGCTCTTTCCTTCCCAGGTTCCGAACCCGTTAAGCGAGAGCCCGATCGGGCGGTTGTCGTCGAAGCATCCGGCAGACCGGTCGAGATCGACATTGTTCAGGATAATGTGATTTTGAAACTGCCGTTCGCTCAGCTCGAATTGGATAATGTAATCCGCAAACCCTGCGACGAACGTTTTATGTATAACGCTGAACTCGTCGGCGCTCAGGAGCCGGTTCTGGAAAGGGGAGTTTTTGTTTGTCGGACGCATTTGTTAAAATTCGAGGCGTTGGGCTGTTAAGGGAAAAGTATTAAGAAAATAGAACAGTCACGGCAAAACATGCAAGTTTTACTAGCAGATGAATACGGATTTTGTTTTGGCGTAGAGCGTGCGGTCGACATGGTCGAAGACGCGCTTGGCGAGGGCGAAACCGTTCGAAGCCTCGGGCCGCTAATTCACAATGAGCAGGAAATGGCGCGTCTCGGCGTCCAGGGTGTCACGACGATCAGCGACCCGGTCCAGATCAAGCGGGGTGAGACGGCGGTCATTCGAGCACACGGCGTCACACCTGAGATCCAGCGAGAGCTCGAAGAAAAAGCGTCAAAGGTTGTCGATGCAACTTGTCCTTTCGTCACGCGTGTTCAAAAGCTCGCAGCCCGGGCGGCTGAAGAGGATCGTCACGTGATCATCGTGGGAAGCCCGGACCATCCGGAAATGATCGGCGTGAAAGGCTACGCCCCGAATCATGCATTTGTCATCCGCGACGAGTCTGAAGTTGCCGCGCTCCCCCGACTGCGAAATCCCCTTGTCGTCTCTCAAACGACGATCAAGGCGAAAACATTTTTCGATACGGCTGAGGCGATCAAAACCAAGACGGACGATGAGGTCCAGATCGTAAATACGATCTGCTCGGCGACCCGCGACCGTCAGGATTCGGCACGCGCTCTGGCGGGAATGGTCGACGCGTTCTACATTATCGGCGGCCGCCATTCTTCAAACAGTGTAAAGCTTCTCGCAGTTTGCAAAGAACAGTGCGAGAAAAGTTTTCTGATCGAGACCGAGGATGAAATTGATCCTGAAGACATTGAAGGAGCGGAACGTGTCGGTGTGACAGCGGGAGCCTCAACACCGGACTGGCTGATTCAAAAGATCGTAAAACATCTCGAAGCTCTCGGCCGCCAGAATGAATTGGCGTTGAAGTAGTCTCGTTGGACAAGAAATCAAACGCCGGGAAAGCATCACGCTCGCCCGGCTTTTTTGTCGATTCAATTATCGCGTCTCTTTACGGATTGGCTTCCGTAAATCTCGGAAGCGAGATCGGCTGGTTCAATATCACTCCGAATTCGGTTCCCGATCGCACTTCCGCGTCTTCGCCTTTCGTCATGCGCTCGCCTAGAAGTCCGGCTCCCGCACCAAGTAACCCGCCGATCAAAGCGCCTTTACCGCCGCCGACCGCGGCACCGAGAACAGCTCCGCCGGCACCGCCGCCTCCGATAAAGATGATCTTCCGATGCTTCATTCTGTCGCCGGAAGCAGTACCTTCGGCATTACTTTTTGCATCGTCACTGTCGAGATCCGTCAGCGAACCGTTTACCCGCCGCGTCAGGCCATTCGGCAGGCGTACCTGATAAAAACTTACGTCCATCGTCCCCGGTTTGCCGCCTTTCCGCGCCGCGACTACGGAGTCCACGCGTCCAAAAAGCTCGCTCCCTTCCGGAATTACGACGACGCCGGTAGTCGAATAAATCGATTCTGTAACGTTCGCTGTAAATTTGTCTCCGACCCGGGCCGTCTTCGAGTTGATCGTATCATTCATTCGTGCGCGAACGCGCTTTCCGCTGGCGACGGTATAGAGCTTAACGGTCGGCACCGTTTTTCTGACTGCTGTCTTTCTTCGCAACGCCGGCTTTTTACGCGTTTGAGCCGACAGATCGACGGCCGCTGACATTGCGATCAGCGACATCAATACTCCAAGAACTGAAATTCTGCTCACCTTTTTCATAGTTTCCCTCCAGATTCACCCCTGTCCGAAAATAACGCGCAACACACAGCAGCGCGGACCTTAGACGTCGGTTTGATCAGAAATCGTTGTAAGAACTTTCCGTATATCAAGATATCAAACTTTGGCATCCCATATGCTGTGGAAGTGGGACGATTAAAAAACTTTTCTTGAAAAAGAAATATGTTTGGACATATTATTGATGCATACGAAGACCGGTTTGTTTTAAGTGGCCCTCGACCAGCCAGCCTAGTTTTGGCTGTTTTTGATCGAATCAACTCAATGGGCCAGGTAAGGGATGATATGCATCTTTTTCGAGAGACGTTTCTCCTATTCTCGCTAAACCTTCTCGATGCGATCTTAACGATTATTTGGGTCCGCAATGGTGTCGCGACCGAAGGTAATAACCTCATGGCCCGGCTCCTGGATTCAGGGGATTTCACTTTTCTGACGGCGAAGATCGCCATTGGAACGATCACGGCCCTCGTGCTTTTACGCTGGGGCCATCGCCGGCTCGCCAGATACGGACTTACGCTCGCCCTCGCTGTTTACATCAGCCTGTTGGGAATACACGTTGTCACAGGA
>JBDTMK010000071.1:0-10927 GCA_039934315.1 Pyrinomonadaceae bacterium
ATGTGACGCCCTCGCATCAATATCCGCTCGGAATGACGATGAGCCTGGCGCGCCGACTGTCGCTCATCGAAACGGCGCGTGCAGCCGGGGCGTGGATCGTCGAGGACGATTACGATAGCGAATTTCGCTACACGGGCCGACCGATCGCTTCGCTCCAAGGGCTCGATATTGACGGGCGCGTGCTTTACGTCGGTACTTTTAGCAAGACTATTTTTCCGTCGCTCAAGCTTGGCTGCCTGGTCGTTCCGCCCGATCTCGTAGACGTCTTCACGACAGCTCGAACCGTGACCGGGGCGCAATCCCCGATGATCGACCAGGCGGTCCTGGCCGAATTTCTATCTGAAGGGCATTTTGCCCGCCACGTCCGCCGGATGCGGACACTCTATCAGGAAAGGCAGGAGTTCCTTGTCGAGCAGGTGCATCGGCACCTGAGCGGATTTCTTGAAATGGAGCCCGGCGATGCCGGGATGCATCTTGTCGGCTGGTTGCCCATGGGTTCCGACGACCGGGAAGTAGCGGCCAAAGCCGACGAAGTGAATATTCGCTTGTCCGCGGTCTCTGACCATAGCATCACCTCCTACCCTAGGCCGGGACTGGTTTTCGGATACGCCGCATTCAACGAAAAACAAACGCGGCGCGGAGTGGCTAAAATTGCCGCGTTATTGACAGAGATCGCCAAAACCAAACGTTTCAAAAACTGATACCAGGCAAATTGGTAACTGTCCCAGACGTTCCATTTTTGCGAGTGGATTGTGCATAACGCTCGATTTCAAACCGAATGCGACACAAATCACGGAGTGTAATAAGATTGAACCCTGATCGTAGAATTCTTACTCTAGAGACGCTGATCGGGATCAGGCAAAAAACAAAATGTATTTGTGTTGACCGCGGGATTGTAAGTTAAAGCGCGTACCAGCGGAGCCAATTATTTCTAAAAGCTGCGAGTACCATTTTGGGTGCCGGCTTTTGCTTGTCATGTAGTCGGATCAGTTGCCCGTCTTCCGATCAAGACTCGCATCCTTTCGAAACATTTTCGGGTTGCCTCCGTACGTAGAATCTATTACGCTGATTCGCCGAACAACCCTAAATCAAATCGCCCTGTACAAGGAACTGATTGAAACTTTCTAGTGCCGCACGCGTCTGCGTGGAACGGGTAGTGAACTACAACCGATTGGAGAAAACCGCGTGAATAGAATCTTCACCTTTGTCCTAATAGTCTTTGCCGCTGTACTTCCGACGCTTGGACAGTCCAATATGCCGACGCTGTATCGTCAGCCGACGATCAGCAAATCGGAGATCGTTTTTTCTTATGCGGGCGATCTGTGGATCGTTCCTCGTAACGGAGGCGATGCCAAGCGGCTGACGTCCGGTATCGGTGTGGAAACGAATCCGTATTTCTCACCCGACGGAAGCCTCATCGCGTTCACTGCCGATTACGATGGCAACACGGATGTTTACGTCGTGCCGGCGGTCGGCGGGGTTCCGCGGCGCCTTACTTATCATCCGTCGGTCGACGAAGTATCGGGTTGGACGCCGGATGGGAGAAGGATTCTTTTTTCATCGACGCGGGATAGCTACTCGGGTAATTCGCGTCTCTATACGATACCTGTTTCGGGCGGAGGCCTGCCCGATGCCATATCGCTCCCGTTGGCTGATCGTGGTTGGTTCTCGCCCGATGGGAAATACGTCGCTTACGAACCTTTCTCGCAATGGCAAGGCGACTGGAAGCGTTACAAAGGTGGGCAGACGCAGCCGATCTTGATCGCGAAGCTATCCGACTCGACGATCGAGAAAGTTCCGCGCGAGAACTCCAACGACAAGTGTCCGATGTGGATCGGTGACAGAATCTATTTTCTTTCCGACCGCGATAGCGGAATCGTTTCCCTTTACTCATTCGAAACTGGATCGAAGCAAGTCGATCGCGTTTTCGACAACAGCGGGCTGGACATCAAGTACGCATCTGCCGGCGGCGGATCGATCGTTTACGAGCAGTTCGGTTCGATCTATACATTGGCCGCGGGTTCGCGAGATCCGAAAAAAGTCGAGATCCGGGTCGCCGGAGATTTCCCGGGTGTACGGCCGAGGTTCGAAAAGGTCGGTGGGCGGATTCAGGGCGCGGCAGTTTCACCAACCGGAGTCCGCGCAGTTTTCGAAGCACGGGGCGAGATCATTTCGGTTCCCGTCGACAAGGGCGACGCTCGTAATTTGACCAACACGACAGGCGTAATGGAACGAGAGCCAGCTTGGTCGCCTGACGGCAAATGGATCGCCTACTTTTCCGACGAGTCGGGCGAGTACGCGCTGCATCTCCGAGATCAGACTGGAATGGGTGACGTCAGGAAGATACGTCTCGGGGACGGTCCGGCATTCTTTTCAAATCCCGTTTGGTCACCGGACAGCAAAAAACTCGCGTTTAAAGATCAGCACATAAACCTTTGGTACGTCGATGTCGCGACCGGATCGAATGTGAAGGTCGATGCCAATCCTTACGGCACTCCCGACGATGTGCTCGACCCTTCGTGGTCCCCGGACGGAAAGTGGCTCGCATATGTGAAGCAACTCGACAATCGTCTGCGGGCGGTCTATCTCTACTCGATCGAAAAGAATCAATCCCATCAAGTCACTGACGGGCTGGGCGACGCGCGCTATACCGTATTCGATAAGAGCGGAAAATATTTGTTTTTCACGGCGAGTACGAACCTCGGCCCGACGATCAGCTTCGCAGATCTCTCCGGCATTAATCATCAGACATCGCGCAACGTCTATGCGATCGTTTTAAGAAATGACATCCCGTCTCCGCTGGCTCCGGAGAGCGACGAAGAGAAGATCGCGCCGGAGAAAAAGGATGAGCCAAAGCCGTCGATGACGCCGTCACCCACACCCTCGGCGACCCCGTCGGCTATCGTCACGCCAGACGCGAACGCAACGCCCGAAACGCAGCCGAGCCCATCGCCAACACCGCAGCCGGCGCCGCCGAAACCTCCCGAACCGACGCGTGTCGACTTAGAGAACATCGACCAGCGCGTTATCACGATCTCGCAGATCCCTGCACGCAATTACTCGGAGCTTCAGGCCGGAAAGGCGGGCACTCTTTTTGTCGTCGAGGTGCCGCTCGCCCCAGCGACGGATTCATCGGGATCGACTTTGCATAAATTCGATCTCGAAAAACGTAAATTCGAAGAGGTCAAAACCGGTGTCAACGGAGTCGCGATCGCCGCCAACGGCGAGAAGATGTTGTATCGCCAAGGCCCGGCCTGGTATTTGGTCTCTACTACTGTTCCGGCCAAACCGGGCGAAGGTGTAGTCAAGACTGCTGACATGGAAACGTACGTCGATCCGCGTGTCGAGTGGCGTCAGATGTTCAACGAGATATGGCGCGGCGAGCGCGACTTTTTCTACGATCCGGGTACCCATGGGCTCGACATCGAGAAAGCGAAAAAACTATACGAGCCGTATCTTAGCGTGGTCGCGCATCGTGATGATCTGAACTACCTCTTCCGCGAGATGCTGAATCAGATAACAATCGGCCACATGTTTATCGGCGGCGGAGATCAGCCACGCGTAACACCGGTCTCGGTAGGACTGCTCGGCGCCGACTACAGCATCGACAGCGGCCGTTACCGATTTGCCCGCGTCTACAACGGAGAGAATTGGAACCCACAACTTCGGGCGCCGCTTACGGCACCCGGCGTGAACGTGAAGGCGGGCGAGTATCTGTTAGCGGTCAACGGACGAGACGTCAAAGCTACCGACAATGTTTACAAGTTCTTCGAAAGTACTGCGGCGAAACAGATAGTTATCAAGGTCGGGCCGACTGCCGATTCCAAAGGCGCGCGTGAGGTGACGGTCGTACCGGTCGGCACCGAGAATGGTCTCAGGAATCTCGCGTGGATCGAAGACAATCGTCGCACCGTGGACCGGCTTAGTGGCGGCCGACTGGGTTACGTTTACATTCCGAACACCGGCACACCGGGCTATACGAGCTTCAACCGTTACTTCTTCTCGCAGACGAACAAACAAGGAGCCGTGATCGACGAGCGGTTCAACGGCGGCGGACTCCTCGCTGATTATGTTGTCGAGTATCTCAATCGCCAGCAGTTGGCGAAGATCGCATTTCGGGACGGCAAAGATTGGAATGTTCCCGCCGGGGCCATTTACGGACCGAAGGTGATGCTGATCAATGAGCTCGCCGGTTCGGGCGGCGACGCGATGCCATGGTTCTTCAAAAAATTAAAGGTTGGCCCTCTGGTCGGCAAGCGGACGTGGGGCGGACTCGTCGCGGCTGCCGGTATTCCGACGTTGATGGATGGCGGAACGGTTCGTGCGCCGAACGGTGCGGTCTACGGACTGAACGGCGAATGGGAGGTCGAGAATAACGGCGTAGCTCCCGACATCGAAGCGGAACTCGATCCAGCAGCGTGGCGTTCTGGGCGGGACTTGCAACTCGAGAAAGCGGTGGAATATTTACTCGACGAATTGAAGAAGAACCCGCCAAAGGAATACAAGCGTCCCGCTTATCCCGACTATCACAAAGGAACGCCCCTCGGCCGGCAGTAAAACAGCAGGAGAAAAATAATGAGACGAATCCTCATCCAGATCGCATTGATTCTCGCGGCAACACCGATAGTGTTGTCTGCACAAAGCGGCAACGCCACACTTTTTCGACAGCCGACGATCAACAAGAACGAGATCGTTTTCGTCTACGCCGGTGACCTTTGGCGGGTATCGAGAAACGGCGGAAGCGCCGAGCGCTTGACCAGCAACGTCGGCAGTGAATCGAGCCCTGTCTTCTCGCCTGACGGAGAATGGGTCGCCTTCACAGGCGAGTACGACGGGAACGTGGATGTGTACGTCGTCGCGGCAAATGGTGGCGAACCGAAACGGATCACGTATCACCCCGGAAACGACCAGGCGATCGGGTGGACGCGCGACGGCCGGTCGGTTCTGTACCTATCCACTCGCGGTACGGGGATGCCGGTTCCGCGTATGTACACGATGCCCATCACCGGTGAAGGCCTCCCGACTGAACTGCCATTCCCGATGGCCGGCGGCGGCGCTTCATTTTCACCTGACGGTGCAAAGATCGCGTACATGCCTTTGGGTCCCGCGTTCACTCAATGGAAAAAATACCGCGGCGGTCGAACGACCAAGATATGGATCGGGAATCTGAGCGATTCATCCGTCGAAGAGATACCGCGGCAAAATTCCAACGATTACTCACCGGTATGGCTCGGCGATAAGATCTACTTCCTGTCGGATCGCGGCGGGAGCGTGGCGCTCTATTCATTCGACACGGCCACAAAAAAGGTCGTGCAGGCGGTCGCGAATAACGGATTGGATTTGAAAACCCTATCGGCCGGTCCGGACGCTATCGCCTATGAGCAATTCGGGAGCATCAACGTCTACGACCCTTCATCAGGCAAATCGTCTCGCGTCGCCATAACATTGAACGGCGACTTCCCGCAGGTTCGTCCGCGCTATGAGCGCGTCGCACCGCGGATTGAAAACGTCGCACTATCGCCGGCCGGGGCTCGCGCCGTATTTGAGGCCCGCGGTGAGATCATAAGCGTGCCGGCCGAGAAGGGAAACGCCAGAGATCTGACGAACACACCGGGCATCGCGGAGCGCGATCCGGCATGGTCGCCCGATGGAAAATGGATCGCGTATTTCTCTGACGAGTCCGGTGAATATGCTTTACATCTCAGAGACCAGACCGGGATGGGTGAGGTTCGAAAGATAAGTCTCGGCAACCCCTCGTCCTACTTCTACGCACCGAAGTTTTCGCCTGACAGCAAGAAGATCCTTTTCACCGACAAGCGGTTGAACATCTGGTTTCTCGATTTGGAAAAAAGCACTCCGGTGAAGGTCGATACGAATCTGTTCGACAATCCTTTTCAGGTCCTGGATCCGAGTTGGTCGCCTGACAGCAAGTGGATCGTTTATACGAAGCAGCTCAAGAATCGACTATGTGTCGTGCACCTGTACTCGTTGGCGACCGGCAAAGCGACGCAGGTAACCGATGGGCTCAGCGACGCGCGCTATGCCGCATTCGATCGCAATGGCAAGTATCTTTACTTCACCGCGAGCACGGACAACGGCCCGACGACCGGCTGGCTCGACATGTCCGGCTTTCCATTCCAGACGACCCGCAGCGTCTATGCTGTCGTGCTGAACAAGACCGATTCGTCGCCACTCTCACCGGAGAGCGACGAAGAAAAGATCGTCGATCCGGCAGCCGCTCCGGCGAAACCCGGTGCTAAACCGGAGCCTGTCAATGTAGTCGTCGATTTGGAAAGGATCGGGCAACGCATCGTCGCTCTTCCGCTCCCGGCGCGTCCATACTCGGCGCTCGTCCCCGGCAAATCGGGTACGTTCTTCCTAATCGAGGCGATCCCGGCGACCGGTACTGCAGCTACGCCGCAGGCTGGATCGGCCGTCCATCGCTTCGATATCGAAAAGCGTAAGGCCGAGAAGATTCTCGACGGTGTGATTCAATTCGATGTTTCGGCCAACGGCGAGAAAATGCTGTTCGGACAATTTCCCGCGCGCTACACGATCGGGTCCACGACGCAGCCGCTCAAGCCTGGTGAAGGAGTCTTGAATCTCGGAGAAATGGAGGTGCAGGTCGATCCGCGAGCCGAGTGGAAGCAGTTGTACCATGAGGTGTGGCGCATCCAACGCGACTTCTTCTACGATCCGGCATTTCACGGCCTCGATCTCGCGGCCGCTGAGAAACGCTACGCTCCCTATCTCGACGCGGTGGCGGCGCGGTCGGACCTCAATTATCTTTTCCAGGAGATGCTCGGCAACATGAGCGTCGGACATCACAACGCGGGTGGCGGCGACGCGCCGCAGCCGCAACGTTATTCCGGCGGCCTGCTCGGCGCCGATTACACCATCGAGAACGGCCGCTATCGGTTTAAGAAAATCTACAACGGCGAGAACTGGAACCCCGGCCTCGTCGCACCGCTCACGCAACCTGGTGTTGACGTTCGCGAAGGTGAGTATCTGCTCTCGGTGAATGGGCGCGAGGTCCGTGGTACGGATAACGTCTATTCGTTCTTCCAGGAAACCGCCGGGAAGCAGGTCGTGATCAAGGTCGGCGCGAATCCGGATGGAAGCGGTTCACGGCAGGTGACGGTCGTGCCCGTCGGCAGCGAGGGCGGTCTTCGCAATCTCGCGTGGATCGAGGGCAATCGCCGCAAGGTTGATGAGCTCAGCGGCGGCCAGCTTGCATACGTTTATCTGCCGAACACGGGCGGCGCGGGGTACACGAGTTTCAACCGATACTATTTTGCGCAGATCGACCGGCAAGGTGCGGTCATGGACGAGAGATTCAACGGCGGCGGTGCGGCGGCAGATTATATGATCGGCTATATGTCCAAGCCGCTGATGAACTACTGGTCGACGCGCGAAGGCGAGGACTTCACCACGCCTGTCGGAGCCATTTACGGCCCGAAGGCGATGATCATCAATGAATACTCCGGCTCGGGCGGCGATCTGCTGCCGTGGCTGTTCCGCGAAAACAAGATCGGCACTCTCGTTGGGAGACGCACTTGGGGCGGGCTCGTCGGCATCTACGGTTACCCGACGCTGATCGACGGAGGTCAGGTGACAGCACCCCGCGTCGCGTTCAGAAATCTCCAAGGTCAGCTCGACGTCGAGAACAAGGGCGTGCCGCCCGATGTTGACGTCGATCTCGATCCGCAAGTATGGCGAAGCGGTCGCGACCCGCAACTTCAAAAGGCGGTCGAGGTGGCGATGGCGGAACTTAAAAAGAATCCGATGCGAAAGCCTGCCGACGGACCGTTTCCGAATTACCAGACGAAACAAAAGTAAGTCCGGTCATTTAAATCAAGGAACGATCACTCCCTGGCTATTCAAAGGGTTGTCGGTTTACGGCTGATCAATCCAAAAAGAACGAGTGTTTATTAGGCACTCGTTCTTTTTTCCGCCCTCGTCGATCGTCGCGCCAAAGCGGACTCGACGGGTAGCACATTAAATATAGCCGGGCATAACGCGCATCTGATCTTCACGGTTAAGTCATGAATGACCCTCTGTTCCCATTTTCCTAGTAGGATGAAATTGGATTCCTGTTTTTCGTTTTAGCGTAGCCACGTGCTTCCGCACGTGGGCAGATTCCACCAAATTTCCAACGGCGTTTCAACGCCGTTTATGGAAAGGTGAGCCCGCTGAAACGGGCTCGGGGTCCATGGCACCCGGACCCACGCTGTGAACGGCGTGGCTACGCGAAGCCAATCCGACCGCAAATCATTTGACCTGCGTACTATCTAACTCTGGTTCGGTTCTTTTATTTCCCGACGCTGAATCCGCCGTCGATCTCGAGCGCGGTACCGGTGATGAACCCGGCTTCATCGCTTGCGAGATAGAGCACGCAAGCGGCGATCTCCTCGGGCGCAGCCATGCGGCCTAGAGCCTGTGACGCGGCCATTTCGTTATACGCTTTTTCCGGATCGGCATATTCGGCGATGCGTTTTTTTACGAACTCGGTCTCGACTCGGCCCGGGCAGATACAGTTTGCACGAATGCCTTGCAGCGCGTGATCGAGCGCGAGGCATTTCGTAAATCCGACGACAGCAAACTTCGTCGTGCAGTATGCAAGGCGCTCGCGGATCGCTACTACACCGCCGATCGAAGCGATGTTTATGATCACTCCATACTTCCGCTCGATCATGTTTGGAATAAAAGCCTTCGTCAGGTCGAACATCCCGCGGACGTTGACCGCAAACAGGCGATCGAGATCTTCAGTGGCCGTTTCGAGTATCGTCCCTACATGACCGATGCCCGCGTTGTTTACGAGTATGTCGAGGTGTCCATCCTGTTGACGGATGTATGATTCGGCGGCGACGCACGAAGACTTGCTCGAGACATCGAGCTCCATGAACTCCGCCGCAAGTCCTTTGTCAGCCAACTCGTCCGCGACGATGATGCCTTGCTCGAAATTCAAATCGGCCAGATAAACCTTCGCACCCGCTGCGGCTAGCGTCTGTGCAGCAGCTTCTCCGATTCCCGACGCCGCACCGGTCACCAAAACATTTTTACCCAATAGATCAAACATTCTTCACCACCGAATTGATCAGGATCCCGAGCCCTTCGACCTCTACCTCGCACACGTCACCGTTTTTTAGAAAAACCGGCGGCTTGCGTGCGAAACCAACTCCGGGCGGCGTGCCCGTGGCGATCACATCGCCCGGCTCGAGCGTTATCGAGCGCGAGAGATATTCCACAAGCTCCGGGATCTTGAAGATGAGTTGATTCGTATTCGAATCCTGCATCGTGTCGCCGTTGAGTCGAAACTGGATCCGCAGTGAATGCGGATCCGCGATCTCGTCTTTCGTCGCGACAAACTCGCCGAAAGGAGCGAACGTGTCGCACGATTTACCGCGCTGCCATTGCCCGTCCGCGAATTGCATATCGCGTGCAGAGACATCGTTGAAGTTCGTGTACCCGAAAACATGATCCATCGCGTTCGCGAGATCTACATTCTTCGCCCGGCGGCCGATGACCACCGCGAGCTCGGCTTCGAAATCGACCTGCTCGCTGCCGACCGGCAATAAGATCGAAGTTTCGGAAGCGGTTACGCACGTATTGAATTTCGAAAATATCAACGGCGATTTGGGGATCTCGGCGCCACTCTCTTTCACGTGGTCGAGATAATTCAGACCTATACAAATGATCTTCGACGGTCTCGGCACCGGTGCTTCCAGCGTGACGTCGTCGCGGTTGACTATCGGAAGCTGCCCGCCGGCGACGGCCTCGCTCGCAAACTTTAAGAACTCGGTATCGAGGTCGTAACACCGGAGAACCTCATCCGCTGTAAACCCGAGGGGAAGAACGGATGGCGTCAGGTCGGCGATCGTTTCGTCGTCAAGCATCGCTCCGATACGATAATTCATATACGGCCGATTCTGAGCTGAAGGATTTCTAAAAACTAAAAATTTCATTTGATGAGCTATTTCAGTCCCGCTATCGGGACGTAGATAAATCGCGGTCGATATCCGTCGATGTAGATCGTATCCGCGTTGTGCGTTCGATTTAAATTGTAAGAGATCAGCAGGCGTCCGGATCCGGAAAACTGCGAATGAATGTGGGGATTATAAACAACGAGATGTTCCCGAAGCTTTATCCCAGGAGTAAGACCGGGCAGCGTGAACGAGTTTGATTCCGGCATCGCGTATACGACATGCTTGCCAGTGAACGGGCCCTGCGGTGAGCAGGAAGAATAGAGGGTGATGTCGCGCCACGAACCCCACGGAACAGTCGAATCGATTCCGGCGAACATATATGTCATTCTGCCGTTGATCTGAAACCGTACCACGTTGAACTCATCGCTGATCCCATCGGTCTCGGGAATGATCGGCATAACCGCGGTCAGATCGCTCGACCACGATTGTCCATTCCACGCCGTCCAATTCGAGACATCTGAGAGCCGCTCGATCGGAACGTCAGAGTTTGTCCGCGCGACGAACATCTGCTTACGTCCGGCCCGCGTTCCTTTGCCGTATATGTAAAGCTGGCCCTTGTCCTCGATCATTGCCGTGCCCCAATGAATGCTCAGATTCGGAAGTTTGTTTATTACGATCGTCTTTCTGATCGCAAGGGTTTTCGGATCGAGCTCGGCGATGGCGGCGCCGTGAAACGCGAGTTTAGGATCGAACTTGTGCAGAAAAACAAACAGCCGCTGTTTTGCCTTGCCACCTTTCCCGAGCAGGATCGCGTCACCCATCCAAAAGTTTAGGCCCCCCGCGGGATCTCTAAAATAGGACGTTGAAAGTCCGTTCTCGTTCTTCGGTCCCGCGAGCAGACGCATGTGTGTTCGCGCCTTGTCGAGGACGACGATGCTGTTGCGGGCGATGAACGACGAAGCCGGCGGATCGCAGATCGGCGCCGGACAATTGATCTCCGT
>JBDTMK010000072.1:0-10901 GCA_039934315.1 Pyrinomonadaceae bacterium
TTTTTCCCGTAAACGCATTCCGCCGACCAGGACTTCGGCTGTTTCCTTGTCGAGTTTTTCTACAGTGCCGACGTTGCCGAACGATGTAACCACTTTTGAGCCGACTTGAACCAGGCCGTCAGTCGACCCACCCGCTACCGCAGGTGGTACTGACAAGAATCCGCCCCGCTCCGTGTCTCCGTGTCGCCGAGTTGCCGCGTCGCTAACCTTCGACACGACCGCCCGATTCAATTCCGCCTTTCGGGCAGAGCGTTCTTTGTCAAGTTTGTTTCGAACAGCTTTGTCCTCGATCGATTTCATGAACGCAGCCGACTGACGTTCGAAATCGTCGACCGTTCGGGCGAGAGCGCTTTCGAATTCCTTCTGGCGCGCCTTCTCTTTCTTGCCGGCCTCGATCTCGAGGTTCGCGTATTTCATCGCGACGGCCTCGCGTTCTTCTTCGAGCGCGATGCGGAGATCTTCAGCTTGCTTCGTTTCATCCTGCAGCTTACGCAAATAGGCCTCAGCGTCCTGCGCGGAGATGTCGAGGTTGTCCCGTGCTTCAGCGATCACCTCGGGCAAAATGCCGAAGCGACCAGCGATCTGAATCCCGGAAGAAGCTCCGGCCAGGCCGAGGAGGAGTTTATAGGTCGGTTGGAGAGTTTTCTCATCGAACTCGACCGACGCGTTGATGACGTCCTCGTCGTTGGCTGCATAAATTTTCAACCCGCGATAGTGCGTCGAGGCGATCACTTGGGCTCTGCAGTTTCGGCGGAAGTGATCGACGATCGCGACGCCGAGGGCGGAGCCTTCTTCAGGATCGGTACCCGTTCCCGCTTCATCGAGTAAGACAAGCGACGGAGCTCTGCATTCCCGCATCATGTCGGCGATGTTCGACATGTGCGAAGAGAAGGTTGAAAGGTTCGCGGCGAGCGATTGATGATCGCCAATATCCGCGAGGACAGAAGCATAGAAGGGAATTCGTGCACTCACCGCAGGTACTGGCAATCCCGAGATCGCCATCAGACTGAGAAGCCCGGCAGTTTTGAGAACTACAGTCTTGCCTCCCGCATTAGCGCCGGAGATGATCATGACGGACTTTTCTTTTGTCAACACGAAGGAACTCGGCACTATGTCAGTACCACCTGCGGTAGCGGGTGGGCTATCCACTTTGTGGTCGCCAACAGGACGTCTCAGACTCGACGGGAATCCACCCGCTACCGCAGGTGGTACTGACTTTTGGTTGCGGAGATTTTCTTCTAACAGCGGATGCCGAGCATCTGTCAATTGCAGGGTTTCGTCGCTCGAGATCTCCGGGACAACTGCGCTGAACTTTCGTGCGAACTCGACTTTAGCTTTTATAAAATCCAGCTCGGCCACGGCTTCGACCGCGGTCTCGACTGCCGGAAGCTCTTCGCGAAGCTCCTCGGTTAGCTCGAACAAGATCCGAGCCACCTCTCGCTCTTCCTTGCCCTTTAAATTCTGCAGCTCGTTGTTTGCTTCGATGGCTTCGAGCGGCTCGACGAAAACGGTCTGGCCGCTCGATGAGAACCCGTGGGCGACGCCGCCGACCTTGCCTCGAAAATCGGCTTTCACCGGAATTACGAAGCGGTCGTTACGAACGGTGACGATTGCGTCCTGGATGGCGTCGCCAGAGCCCCGCATCAACGCTTCGAGAGATTTCGTCAATCTCTGCCGGTGGCTGTTGATCTCTCGCCGCAATCGGGCAAGCTCGGGGGAAGCAGAATCGTCGAGCTCGCCCCCCGGTAGAACTTTCTTGTTAATGTTCTGAATTACCGCAAGCAGCGTCGGCGAGATCGACTCGACGGTCTGCCATAGCGTCGGTGCGAATTCTTTCTCGGGCTGGATCGATGATCGAGCAAACAGTGCCTGACTGCATACGCAAGAAACCTCGAGCATCAAGCTTGGTTCGAGCGTAGCGTTCCGGATCTTCAGTATCGAGACGGCACCCGACGGATCCTCCAAACCGCTGAATGACCAGCTAACCCGCTTGTCTTCATTCAGTAGAATCGTTTCCGATATCGCGGCAAGCGAACGCTCGATCTCGGGACGGCTGCTCGCAGGGCGCAGATCGGCAAACCGTGCCTCGCCCATCGGCGTCTGCGCGTTGCGCGAGACGAGCTCAAGGAGCTTTGAGTATTCGAGTGTGTCGAGTGAAAAACTCATAATCGGAGCATTGGTCATTGGTCCTTGGTCCTTGGTCCTTAGTCATTGGGCGTTGATTTGCAAAAAGGACAAAGGACGAACGACGAATGACCAATGACAAAGCCCAAACCTATTCCGTCACGACAACCCCTTTCCAAAACGCGACGTGCCCTTCGATCTCTTTCGCATCGGGCTTTGCCTCGGGATAATACCAGGCCGCATCGGGGTTCGTCTCGCCATTCACGACGACGTCGTAATAGCTCGCCGTACCTTTCCACCCGCAGACAGTGTGTGTCTCGCTCGGTTGAAAAAACTCGGTGTTGATCGAATCCTTTGGGAAATAATGATTGCCTTCAACGACAACCGTGCTGTCGCTGTCGGCCAACGTCTGTTCTTTCCAAATAGCTTTCATAAGATACTCACTCGGAATGGCGAGTGACAGACGGTCGTATTTAACTCATCACTCATCACTCATCACTCATCACTCAGCTCAGAAATCTTTGTCTTACCTGCGGCGAGGGCAGCATACATTGGTCCTTGCGCCCGAACACGCGATACCTGTACTTCGCGAACAACCTATAGAAGAAGTCGCGGATCGGTTTCGGGACAACGATGAGTGCATAAAACACTGGCCAGATGCCGTTGAGCCTCCGGGCTATACGCAAAGCTCCGGTCGAGTGCGTAAAGGCTCTGCCGTCTTCGATCAGGATCACGGAGTCGATCGGGATCAGATAATCTGCCGGCTGTATACCAGTAGTCTCCGACGGTAGTCCATACTCGTTCGCTAGTTTAGTTCCGGCCTCCGACTGCAGCGGTGCAAATTTGAAATATCCTTCCGGGTCGCGTTCGATAACAAAATTCACCGACGCGTCGCAAAAGTTGCATACCCCGTCGAACAAGACCACTGCTCCCATACATTGAGTTTAACGAAGTTCTCGGCAGCTTGCGAGGGTTACCACGACGGATGTTCTTTGTTCGTGTATTTCGTGTGTTTGTATGTTTGAAATGTCCTTATTATTCGTGTCGTTTCGTGGTCCGCTTTGTTCGTGTGATTTAGTGTGAGTTCGTGGTTTCAGTTCTTAAGAGAGAACAACCACGAAATCACACGAAACGACACGAACAAGAAAGAGCACGAAGCCGGAAAGATCGAAAGTCCGCCCATGACTTCGTTGCTTCGTGGTTCGTATTTTCACGCAACTGGAAAGGCGAACACGCAAAACACACGAAATACACGAAACGAAGCAGTTGGCATTCCGAAACTTTTTTATTATTCTCTCCGTAAACCAGAATTCAGTTTTTTCACACCGCACTTACTTTATGAAATTTAAGTTTGCTTTGCTCGCCTTCGCGGCCACGGGTTTGCTCGCAGTTTCGATAGATGCCCAGTCTTACGCGATCACGAATGCCCGGATCGTTCTTGTCTCGGGCCCGACCATCGAAAAAGGTACGGTCGTTGTACGAGACGGCCTTATAGCTGCAGTCGGAGTCGACGCTAAGGCGCCAAACGACGCCCAGGTCTTTGATGGAACAGGTCTGACCGTTTATCCGGGATTCATCGACGCTCTGACTAACGTCGGAATGCAAACGCGGACTCCGGCGGCCCCAACTGGAGCCGCTGGTGCAGCCGCGGCTTCCGTTCAGCAATCTGCGACGCAAACAAACTCGAATTATCCGGCGGGCCTTCGGCCGGAATTGATCGCCATGGACGATCTTCGCGGTGGCGATGCACAATTTGAGAGCGTCCGTAACGCCGGCTTCACAACGGTCGTAACTGTTGGCCGCACCGGCATCTTCAATGGCAGATCGGCGATCATCGATCTTGCGGGTGAGAGTGTCTCCGGAATGATCGTGCGAGAACCATTCGCCGAGCATGTTTCGTTTACGACGATCGGCGGTGGCGTGTATCCTGGCTCGCTCCTCGGAACCTTTTCCGCTCTCCGGCAAATGTTCCTCGACGCGCAGCGTCTGCAGGAACTTCAAAAGATGTATGCCGCGAACCCGCGGGGGATGAAACGTCCTGATGCAGATCAGTCTCTCGAAGCGCTTTTTCCCATTATCAACAGACAGATGCCGGTCGTGTTCAACGCGAACCGAGAGATCGAGATCGTTCGGGCGCTGGACTTTGCAAAGGAATTCAATCTCAAAGCTATCATCGGCGGCGGACAGGAATCATGGAAGGTCGCGGACCGCTTGAAGGCCCAGGACGTGCCGGTTCTTCTATCACTCAACTATCCGAAACGGACAGCGGCGGCATCATCCGACGCCGATCCCGACAGCATGGACCTGCTTCGCTTCCGGGCGGAGACTCCAAAGGCCGCCGCGAAGCTGCAGCAAGCGGGCGTTAGGTTCGCGTTTCAATCCGGCGGAGCGACAGCCCTCGCGGAGTTTTTCTCAAATGCGGGAAAGGCTGTTGAGAACGGCTTGTCGCGTGACGCCGCGATCCGTTCCATGACACTCAGTTCAGCCGAGATACTCGGCGTTGGTGATCGTCTCGGGTCAATTGAGACCGGCAAGATAGCAAACCTCACGGTCGTGAAAGGCGATCTGCTTGGAAAAGATCGCGTGGTGTCGAACGTGTTTGTCGATGGCCGCCCGTTCGAGCAAAAGCTAGCTGCCGAAAAGCCGAGCGCGGGCCGACCGCCGGCAGGAACGACTGCTCCTGCAGCTACGTTCGCTCAGGTTGGCGGAAATTATGCGATCACGATAGAGGTCCCGGGACAGCAGTTAACCGGCACTCTGGCGTTGACGCAGCAGGCTGCGGTGCTGACCGGCTCGCTCCAAACGCAGCTTGGAACGTCGCCGTTAAAGGACGGAAAAGTAACGGCTGAAGGATTTAGTTTTTCGGCAACGGTCGAGTTCGGCGGATCGCAGATCGAGATAAACGTAAAGGGAACAGTGACGGGAAATCAAGTAAGCGGGACGATCGATTCTCCGCAAGGAACCGTGCCGTTTTCGGGAACTCGGAATCCGTAGCTAGTGATAAGTGATAAGTGATAAGTGATAAGTGATAAGTGATAAGTGATAAGTGATGAGTGGGATTGCTATGAAAGTTAACAGGTTTGGTTTGGTCGCTTTTTTTATTATTGCGACAGGGGTCTCCTTCCACGCACAGACGCGGAATGAGGTCTTGATCAAGAATGCGACGGTGCTGACGGCCGTCCGCGGGACGCTCGAGAATACGGACATTCTCATCCGCGACGGAAAGATCGCGAAGATCGGGAAGAGCCTGTCGGCGGGCAGCGGCGCCAAAATTATCGACGCGACAGGGAAGTTTGTAACGCCCGGCATCATTGACGCCCACTCGCATACGATGATGGACGCAATTAACGAAGGCACGCTGTCGGTGACGTCGATGACGCGTATCCGGGATGTCCTGAACCCGACGGACATCGCCATTTATCGCGCTCTCGCCGGCGGCGTGACCTCGGCTAACCTTCTACACGGGTCCGCGAATCCGATTGGCGGACAGAGTACGACCGTCAAATTTAAATTCGGAAAACCTATCGAGGATTTTCCGATACCCGACGCACCACCGGGAATAAAGTTCGCGATGGGCGAAAATCCGAAACGCTCGAGCCAGACGTTTCAGCCGGGCCAAACACCCCGATACCCGCGAACTCGTATGGGAACGCTCGAGGTAATACGCGATGCATTTGTGCGGGCAAGAGACTACAAACAAGCCTGGAACGACTACCGGGCAAAGAAGACCAGGATTCCGCCGCGACGCGATATTGAACTGGAACCTCTTGTGGAAGTTCTCGAAGGTAAGCGCCTCGTCCATGCCCACGGCTATCGCTCGGACGAGCACTTAAACCTGATGCTGCTGGCGGACGAATTCGGATTTCGCGTGGCGACCCTGCAGCATGGGCTCGAGGCGTACAAGATCGCGCCCGAGATCGCGAAACGCGGTACCGGCGTTTCGATATTCGCGGACTTTTGGGGCTACAAACTGGAGGCTTACGACTCGATTCCTTACAACGGGTACATCCTTTGGAAAAACGGGGTCGTCGTTTCCATCAATTCCGATTCGGACGAGCGAATGCGTCGGTTGAATCTGGACGCCGCAAAAATGATGAAATACGGCGGCGTGCCGGAGGAAGATTCGCTAAAAATGATCACGCTCAACCCGGCAAAGCAACTTGGTATCGATAAACGGACCGGGTCGATAGAGCAAGGGAAAGACGGGGACATCGTGATCTGGACCGCTCACCCGTTCAGCGTTTATTCGCGGGTCGATATGACGATGATAGAAGGCGAAGTTTATTTTGACCGCGCGACTGATATTCAGAGGCGGGCCGAGATCGCAAAAGAACGCGAGGCATTAGAGAAGCTCGACATCAACAAGGCTCCAGGCTCGGGTGGAACACCACCCCGGATTCCGGCGGAGAAAAGGATCGAAGAGCGAGACGACGCCGAGTATGGCGATGGAGACAATCGATGATAGGAACGAATTGCGAGGTAAAAAGTAAAAAGGGAAAAGTAAAAACAATGTCTCGCGTCGGGCTCGTTTTTGCCTTTTTACTTTTTACTTTTTACGTGCCGGGCTTCGCCCAGAGTGATGGTTCGCAGCAGAACAAGACGGGTCGCGCAGGAACGTTTGCGATCACCAATGCGCGGATCGTAACGGTCTCCGGCGCGGTGGTCGAAAGCGGAACCGTTGTAATCCAAGACGGAAAGATTGCTGCAGTCGGCACGGGAGTCACCATTCCCGCCAACGCCGAGACGATCGACGGCAAGGGTCTCTCGGTTTATCCGGGGATGATCGATGCGGGAACAAACCTAGGCCTCGCGGAGATCGGCCAGGGAGCAAACGCGACTATTGACGTGGCCGAAACCGGTACGATGAATGCGAACGCGAAGGCGATTCTCGCCGTCAACCCACATTCTTCACACGTTAACGTCACGCGGGTCAACGGCGTTACCACCGTTCAGAGCAGCCCCGCCGGCGGATTGATCGCCGGTCAAAGTGCGGTCATCAACTTGAACGGATCGACACAGGCCGAGATGGCCGTTTTGCCCGCCGCCGGCCTTGTCATCAACTTTCCTCGCATCTCCACGTTCGGGGGCTTCAGCCCGGGCGCGGGTCCGCAGATCGTCGATTTCAACGAAGCTGTAAAACGTCGCGACACTCAGATCGACGAATTGAAAAAGATCTTCAAGAACGCGGAGAATTATGGCCGAGCGAAAGACGCTTACGGCAAAGACAAATCGCTTCCGAATCCGGCGACCGATCTCCGCCTTGAAGCGCTTGTTCCGTACGTCCGCGGCGAGCGGCCGATATTTTTCTCGGTCGAGCGCGAGCGCGACATTCGCGCAGTTGCTAAATTCGTCGGCGAAATGAAGGTGAAGGGTGTCATCGTTGGTGGTCAGGAAGCTTGGAAGGCATCGGATGACCTGAAGAAGAACGACATTGCGGTTATCTACACAAATATCTACAACCTGCCGGTACGCGAAGATGATGACTACGATTACTTATTCGAAGCTCCGTCTAAGATGCAGAAGGCGGGTGTGAAGTTTGCGATCTCAACCGGCGGCCGTGGAGCTGAAGTTCGCGATCTTCCGTATCACGCGGGTATCGCCGGAGCGTTCGGTTTGTCGAAAGAGGATGCGTTGAAGTCGGTGACTCTTTATCCGGCGCAAATTCTCGGGGTGGCAGATCGACTGGGCTCGATCGACGTCGGCAAGATGGCGAATATCGTCGTCACCGACGGCGACCTTCTCGAACCAAGAACGAATATCAAATATCTGTTCATCGGCGGAAGGTTGCTACCTCTAACAAGTCGGCACACTGAGTTGTTCGACAGCTTCAAGGATAGAAAGGAAAGCAAAACCCCTGTGCCTTAGTCATTAGAAGAAGCTCACTATCGGTAACCCGGGTTTACTGTATCTAACAAGAGCCTAGACCCGGTGTTCTATCTCTAAAATCAAGGTTCGTGAACTCTTAACTCCCGAAGCCACGATCGCGCGCAAAAACCATTGCCTGAGCCCGTGTCCACACCCCAAGTTTGTCGAAGACATTCGAAACATGATTGCGGACCGTCTTTTCGCTGATCGATAACTGATCGGCGATCTCGGCGTTACCCAATCCTTGTGTTATCAGGAAGAGGATCTCGCGTTCTCGCTTCGAGAGATCTGAGAACGCCGCATCCTCATCCAGTGCTGACGCGCTTCGTCCCGTAAATTCAAGGAGCTCTTTGCAAAACCGTCCCCACGCGGGCTCCGATTCAAGGAGCACATGATTTCTCGAGTCGAGTTCGACGAATTGTGCCCCGGGTATCCCGGCAGCAAGGATGCGGCCCTCCGCGATAGGGACGACATCATCTTCGCGCGAGTGAAGTACAAGGGTCGGCGACGAAACCTTTCCAAGGAGGTGCACCGCGTCTATGCCGGCGCGTTCCTCGAGTAAGCGTGCCGCGATGTCCGCCGTTGTCGTCTTTCTACAAAGTTCGTTGAACCATCCGAGTTGTTCGTCTGTGCCGCCGGGTATGAAACGGGACGTGAAGACCTGGCGGAAAGTTGCGTTCTCGCTGCCCCAGCCGTGACGAACGAGGTCGATCATCGCGCGGTAGATTCGTTCTCGCTCGGCATCGCCTCGCTTAAAAGGCCCGCGAGCATAACCGCCGTAGAGTATGAGATGTGAAACTCGCTCGGGATGTTTGACCGCGTAACCGATGCAAGCTGCTGCTCCCTGCGAGATGCCCAGGAGAGCGAAAGGTTCATGCGGCTTCGCGGCATCGGTCACGTCCTCAAGGTCTTCCACCCAGCGATCGAACGATACTTCCCCAACCGTCCGATCGGTCATTCCGCAACCTCGCTCATCATGTCGGACATATCGGAAGTTTTGGGCGAAGAACCTGATCCAGTGTCGCCAGACCGGGCTCTCCCATTCGTATTCGAGATGAGACATCCAGTTTGCAGCCTTCACTAAATCGGGGCCGGAACCGGCTTCCGCCCACGCGAGTTGGACTCCGTCGCGCGTACGAAGGTAGTGAATCCGCTGGCTTACGCTCTTTGTCATAATCTAGGACGAATGTCCCGGATAGAGTTCCGCGAGGGTGGGTAACCGGGACTAAAGACCTATTGCCGAATTTCGTCGCGAGCTACATTCTATATTTTATTTCTCGGGTGCTGTAGCCTTAGACATCCGCTCGCCGGAAAAGGAGATTTCGCAATGTCGAAAATAATGACCTTTGTATTCGGTCTTATCAGTTACGTAGTTTTCTTAGGAGCGTTTCTATATGCCATCGGGTTTGCCGGAAATCTTTTTGTTCCGAAGACGATCGATTCCGGTGAGCCGGGCCCGCCGCTGGGTTCGCTTCTCATAAACCTGTGCTTGCTCTCGCTGTTTGCCGTCCAGCACAGTGTCATGGCGCGGCCTGGCTTTAAGAACGTTTGGACACGTATCGTCCCGAAGGCGATCGAACGCAGCATCTACGTCCTGCTCGCCAGCATTGTGCTCCTGTTCCTGTTTTGGCAGTGGCGGCCGATGACAGGAACGATCTGGAGCATCGAAAACTCGATCGGCAGATGGATCATGTATGCGGTATTCGCCGCCGGATGGCTGATAGTTCTGCTGAGCACGTTCATGATCAACCACTTCGATCTGTTCGGCCTGCAGCAGGTCTATGATCACAGTCGCGGAACTAACCCTGCGGCGCATGATTTCAAAACCCGGGCATTCTATAGATTTGTGCGTCACCCGATCATGCTCGGTTTCATCATCGCGTTCTGGGCGACGCCGGATATGACTGTCGGACACCTCCTGTTCGCAGCGGTGACGACTGCTTACATCCTTGTCGCGATCCAGTTCGAAGAGCGGGATCTGGTTAGCGCCCATGGCGACACTTACAAAGCTTACAAGCGAGACGTCGGGATGCTCGTGCCCAAGCCGGGTGGAGGAGTTTCCCGGGCACCTACTGCAGGACGCACCTCGTAGGCGGAGATTGCGCGTCGCCCGGGGGGCCGAGATTACTTGGCGCGGTCGATGATCACGACATCGCTTGTATTCTGCCTTCCGGCGAACGCGAGACGCGATCCGTCGGGCGACCATACAAACGAGGAGACGTAATCCGTTGTGAGGTTGTCGATTACGCGAAAGCCGTCACTGCGGGGTGAGAGCAGCAGAAATCCCGACCGGTCGCCTTCAGTAACAACCATTGTCACGAGATCGTCATGGGGCCGCCAAACCGACCTGCGTTCCGAAACGGATCGTGGGAATTCGAGCTTCTTCTTTAGCCGCCCCGTCGCCCTGTCCATCAGGCCCAGCTTCCAAATCCGTTTTCCGTTGTCATTGTCCATGAACTGATAGGCGATCGTGGACCCGTCAGGCGACAAACTCGGCTGCATCGCCATGTAGCCTGTGAGCTGTTCGGGATTTCCGGGTCGCGCCAAAGAAACTTGCCACAGCGTCGGCTTAACCATCGAACCCTGCTGATAGATCACTTCGCTTCCGTCAGGCGTAAAACGCGGAGCGGAGTCGTTGATCCCATCCGTCAGTTGCCGAACGTTCCGGCCGTTGGGATCCGCGAGGAAAAGATAATTACCCTGCTCTTTCGAAGCGGAAAAAACAATCGACCCGTCCTTCGGCGATATGGTGAATCCGAAAGTAAGATTTGACCCGTCCGTTAGCTGTACGGGATCGGTTCCATCGGCGTTGATCCGCCATATTTCATTCCGTCCCGTTCTCTGAGAGTTGTAGTAAAGTTTTTCGGCGGACCAGTCGACCGCGTCGATCACCCCGCGTTCGTTGGCGATCT
>JBDTMK010000073.1:0-10866 GCA_039934315.1 Pyrinomonadaceae bacterium
AAAAAATAATATCGGCGCTCTGTGAGTCTGGTCTACAATCTCGGAACGATGGACAAACTGTGAGATCGGCTTGCGTCGGAGCGGACCGCGTCCGACGTGCACCGGGTTGATCTTCTGGCGTGCGGGAACCCTCCCGTTTTATCGATACGGAGGCCGGCCCTCGCGTTCTCGTTTAGTCCCTCCAAAAAAAAAAAAAATCTCCAGGAGGCTCCCAATATATGAGTTCAGTACGATTCAATATCTCCGATAAGTACCAGTGTATCAGCGGCGACCTGCACGGCTCGATGACCGAAGCGCTGATCGCATCACTGACCGCAGAACCCGAGACAGTCCCCGAATTCCATGCAGCTCTCCGCCGATACGTCACACCGGAATCGGATTGGCCGACGTTGCACGGGTTCAAGCTATACGAGAATCTTGAGCCCTTCGACGCGGGCATTGTCGCGATCGATCTCTACAGCCGCACCGTTGGTTTCGATAGCACCTATTCGCTTCCGTGCGCGGCCGGCCGAGTTCGGGTGCGGAGCGACTTTAGCGACAGGGAAGACGCGTGGATCCCATACAAACTGCCAGACGACTGGATCTTCGTTGAATCGATGGCGCTCTATCGCGGCACCCGGATAAGCCGGCGCGAAGATCGGTTGAGGCGGGCCGCCTTCGACGCACGTCCGATACTGTTTGGCCGGCCCATGATCACTTATATCGCGCTCGCGATTTCTGAAGCGTCGGACCTTGACGCCGAAGACTTGTTCGCAGACATCCACGCCGATTGGTTAATGTCGCGGCGAAAAGACCTTCGCGACCGGAGCCCTCGCGAAGTATTTCTGGAGAAGCAGGATTTCATCGACTCCGATTTGCAGTCGAGGTCTCTTCAGTGGTCGCTCACGAAAGTCTGTCCGCCGCCGCTTGCAACGAGCTCGTTTGCATATTTGAATGCCGCCTTCGGCAGTCATGAGTGGTTTCTTTATTACGATCTGTTTCGGTATCTCCTGACCGATGCCGCGGAACGGCAAAGTTCCGGCGCTGTGATTGAGATCGAGGACGAGATCGACCGTCTTTCCGGTTTGCGGGATGAATGGCTTCGGACTCCTGATCCCGAGGTTTCAGGCCGAACTCCGTTGGAGATAATCGATTTCGAGCGGCAGCGGATCAATATGACCGCGTCTGCTCAAGAGATGTTGATCGACGAGAACTGTCCGTGCTGTGTCGCACTCGCGCAAGATTTCGATAATCCGATGTTCTGGTTTCTCGATGGCTGCAACATGGACGACCGCTTCGAATTCTCATCGTATAAGGCACTCGAAGAATGGAATGCCGAGCAAAACGAAAGGGAGAAGTTCAACCGGGAATTCGAAAGGAAGTATGGAGAGAGCACGCGGCGGATGGCCAACGAGTTGGAGCCCTTCTGAGTGGCGCGACCCACACGAAGGTTTCAACAGAATCACGGAGATCTGTCGATACTAAGCGATGCAATTTCAGCCGATTCGCCACCGCAGGCTCAGCGTCTGATATACGATTCGCCTGTCGAATGTTTCGAATATCAACCTTGTGGCGACGTAGAGTTGATCTATAATTCGAACGATGGAAATTTTGTGGTCAGAGTTGTCGGGCGGCATCCCGGACAGTACACATCTCGCGTTGATGCTGCTTAGGCTTGTAGCGGCAACGCTTCTAGGTGCCGCGATCGGTTACGAACGACAGCGTGCCGGAAAGGCGGCAGGCTTACGGACGCATATTTTGGTCGCTGCCGGAACGACCGTTTTTATTCTCGCCTGCCTCGGTGCTGGCATAAAGACGAACTCAGACGGTATTTCGCGCGTCATTCAGGGAATAATAACCGGCATCGGGTTTGTCGGTGCCGGCAGCATCTTGAAACGCGAGACGGATCGTAACGTTCAGGGTGTGACGACATCGGCCGGAATATGGATGACAGCGGCTATCGGTGTGACGATCGGACTCGGGGGACTGGGGCTTGCAATAATGGCAACGACGCTGACGCTTATAATTCTGCGCGTCACGATCTGGTTCGAACGGCAGGGTTCTCGATCAGATAGGCATACTTGATCCGTCCAACCCGTACTCCCGTCGCCGGCGTTCAACTTATGAAACAGCCGCGTCGTGGATCACAACCCGATCAGCAGTATCTACTCTTCTCAGATTTAGTATCAACATCAGTAGAAACGCCCCACCGGCTGCGACGATCACTCCGTAGAAACCGACGACGTAATCACCTGAAGCGTTGTCGGCAAGCCGGCCTGTGATGAGACCCCCCGCGACCGCACCGAGTGTTTCGCAGATAGTTATGACTCCGAGGATCTTCGGATAATCCCGCTCGCCAAAAAAATCCGCAACGAGCCTTTGGATCAAAACGAACGCGCCTCCGTATCCAAGTCCGAACGGAACGAGAAAAAGAAATGCCGTGGTCGAGTTGAGATCGAGAAGTAGAAATGTCGATGCGAATAGCACGAAGGTGCATACGAGGACCACGCGCACGGGTGCGAACTTGTCACTGAGATATCCGAAAAGAAACTTGCCGGCGACACTTACTGCAAATAGCCCGGACAATACAAGGGTGCCCTGCCATGGCGTAAAACCGATCCTCGCAGTCTGCAGGATGAGTTGCTGACTCGTCACAAAGATCGGATAAAAGATAAGTGCCGCTGCGAATGCGAATATCCAAAACATCGGTGTCCGTATCGCCTCGGCCAAGGTCCGTCCATGTGATGTGACGACGCTCGTATTTTCCGCAGGTTCATTTTCTCCGTCGGCTAGTAACCCAATGTCCGCCGGCTTCGTCCTCACAAGAAAAACGATCGCAGGAGCGAGGACCAACCAGATGCTCATGCTTACGACCACCATCGCAAATCGCCAGCCAAATCGTTCGATCAGCGGAGTCGCTATTGGCGGGATCAAAACACCACCGACGCTCGTACCTGTAAGCAAGATTCCAAGCGCAACCCCGCGGCGTCGGACAAACCAGTTCGAGACAAGCACAACGCTCGGAAGTACGCCGACGAATCCGAGCGATAGTCCCATCACGGCCCGGGCCGTGTAGACGAGTGCAGCCGAATGGGCCGTAGCATGTAGAACGAGACCGCCGCCGAGAAGGAAGCAGCCGAAGAGCATCAGATTTTTCAGAGGAAACTTTTGGATCAGCCAACCGGCGAGTGGTGATATGAGACCTGAGCAGAGAAAGGTAAGCGAGGCGCACAATGCGATGAAGCTTTCCGCCTCACCTGCGGGCACGATACCGCCCGAAACAAAATCCTCGCGTATGGATCTATAGAACACGGGAATGCCGCCGATCGAAAGCCCATTGCTAACGACCAGCGCCAGGGTGCCGACGGCGACGATCACCCAGCCGTAATAAAAACGCGGTTTCGTTGAAGGCATTCGCTGGAAAAATTCTCGGCTCGACTTCGTGTGGGTAGTGTTCTCAGATCTTAAGTACGTAAATCGCCAGCCGACACGAAACCGCACGAAGAGAGAAACTACATACGTTTGTAACCTGTAACATAACCTGGGCGGGATATCGACGGATCCATACGCTCATCAGGTATCGGTTCACCCGTCCCGAGATTTAATGGCAGCACGCCCGCCCACACATCCATCGCGTAATCCTCTTCGTCATCGATCGGGCCGCCAGTGCGGATTTTTGCAGAAGCTTCGTCTATCGCAAGTCTTAAAACTGTTGTCGCTTTCAGTTCAAGTTCGCTTGGCCATCGGACGTCTTTCCACCGTCCCGGAATGATGTGCTCGGTCAATGCTTCGAGAGCTCTATTTTGTTCGTCATTATCCGAGACGAGCTCCGCCTTGCCAAGTACCACGACCGAACGATAGTTCATCGAATGATGAAACGCAGAGCGAGCCAGAACCAACCCGTCTATCAACGTCACGGTCACGCAAACATTTATTCCTTTAGCAATATTTCGCAGCATTCGGCTCGCCGATGATCCATGAATGTAAAGGTCGTCACGGACTCGAGCATAGCCCGTCGGTATGACATACGGCTGGCCGTCGAGATCAAATCCCACGTGACAGATGAATCCTTCGTCGAGGATCGAATTGATCGTTTCGCGGTCGTAGTTACCGCGAGCGGGGAGTCTCTGCACCGTCGTTCGTTTCGTTTGAGTAGTTGCGTCCATCTTGCAATTGTCGAAGCTCGTTAAGCCGCCTGTTTTCGACCGGCGTCGCGGTCGAAGAACGCGAACTTTAACGCGCGGGTTTCTTCTATACCGCGATCGTAAAATAATGCGCCTCGATGTTCATCCGCTTCGTCAGATAAAAACGGTGGGCGTCGAATCTCTGCACTCCGGAAAGAAGCCTGACGTGATCGCAGTTCTCAGCGCGTGCAAAATCTATGATCCAGTCGAATAATGTCCCGCCGTAGCCTTTTGATCGTTCACCTGACTTTGAAACGAGATCATCGATCTCGAGATACTTCCCTCCGTGAAGCCATTCGCTGATTCGAATTCCCGCTACCGCCTTTGTCTCGCCCTCATCGTTCAGGTATACGAGTCGGTAGTCGAAGCTTTCCATCTGACGGCGAACTCTTGGTAAAAAATCTTCCGACGCGATGTGCGTCCGCAGTTCCGACATAACCGGATAGCAGGCATTTATCTCTTCGTCTGTCGTGGCAAAAGCGATTGTCATTGTGTTATTTGCGGCTCGTGCCCTAATCAAGTGCCGGGGTCTTTCCTTATGAATTGCCACGGTCTTTAGACCGTGGTCTGCCCACAAAAGGAACCGGATTTAGCCGACGGAATTGGGCTAAAGCCCGTTATTGTTTGACCGCAACCCATCGCAGAAGCCAGGGGCAATTGATAAGAGAAAGCCGATCATTTCGTAACGATACGAAGGGCCGATCTTTTATTGATCGGAGCGCGTTGAAGTCATTTCGCGTCCATCCAATTGTCACCGGAGCCCACTTCAACGACCAACGGTGCATCGAGATCGGCAGCTCCTTCCATCTCGCGTTTGATTATTTCACTGGCCCGTTTCACTTCGTCGTTTGGCGCCTCGAACAACAGCTCGTCATGCACCTGCATGATCATTTTTGTCTGGAGCTTTTCTTTCTTTAATGCCTCGTGCACGCGGATCATCGCGATCTTAACGATGTCACTTGCAGTGCCCTGGATCGGCATGTTGATAGCCTCGCGCTCGGCACGCGAACGGACCGTGTAGTTGCGATCGTTGATGGAGGGGAAGTAACGACGGCGTCCGAACATCGACGTGACGTAACCTTGCTTGCGCGCGGTCTCGGGAATTTCGTCCATGTATGTTCGGATACCCTTATACGTTTCGAAATAATCCGCTATCACTTGTTTCGCCTCGGACCGGCTGAGTCCGACACGCGTGCTCAATCCATATGCCTCTACGGCGTACGCGATCGCAAAATTGACAATCTTCGCGACACGGCGTTTTTCCTTCAGCTCTTTTTCGGTCTTCGCACCAAATACCAGCCGTGCTGTTTTCGAGTGAATGTCTTCGCCTGTTTGATAAGCCTCGAGCATCACAGGGTCACGCGTGATGTGCGCGAGGATCCGTAATTCCAATTGCGAATAATCTGCCGAAAGAATTTTGTTTCCTTTCTCCGGTACGAACGCTCGCCGGATGCGTTGACCGAGCTCGGTTCGAATGGGCACGTTTTGGAGATTCGGATCCGTCGAGCTCAACCTTCCGGTCGCGGCGACGGTCTGGTTAAGACATCCGTGGATACGACCATCGTCGGAGATCATTTTCGGCAGAGCATCGGCATACGTCGCCTTGAGCTTATCGATCTCACGGTAGTCGATGATGAGTTTTGCGATCTCGTACGTATGCGCAAGCTCGTCCAGGACGTCGCGACTGGTCGACACCTGTCCCGTTGCAGTCTTTCGGCCAGTCGAGATATTCAGCTCATCGAAGATTTCTCCGACCTGCTTCGGCGAGCCGATATTGAATTCGCGGCCGGCAAGCTCGTAGATCCGCGCCCGCAGCCGCTCAAGCTCGGTCGACATGAAATCTGAAAACGCTTTCAGTTCTTCACCGTCGACCTTCATGCCGGCCATTTCGATATCCGCAAGAACCGGTTCGATCGGCAGCTCGATGTCTTCGTACAGGGACGTCAGCTCCGCTTCCGCGATCTTCGAACGGAGGAGCGGTGTCAATTGTAAGACCCAGTCGGCGCGTTCGGTTGTACGCAAAGAAGTCTCCGAGAAATCTTCGGGAATATCCGACGCGGGCTCGGCTCCGAAGTGAACCTGCGAAAGAAGCTGCAGCGAATAGTTTGATCGCGTCGAGTCGAGCAGGTAAGCAGCGATCATCGGATCGTCCTTCACAGCTGCCGGCTCGATGCCCAGTGTCGCAAGGACGCCGAAATTTCGTTTGTGATCGTACGCGGATTTTTCGAGAAAGCCGTTCGACAAAATATCGCGAAGCGGTGCAACTGCAGAATCTCTTCCTTCCTCGAAATTCTGGAGATCGATGTAATGCGAAACGCCCGGTGCGATCGCGATCGCGATTCCAGCAGGGGGGACTTTGTGAAAGCAGCTCGATTTTTCGTCGGCGTTCGAATCGTCGACTTCGAAGCTCCAGTGTTCAGCTTCCCAAAGCTTTCGAACAAGTTTGTCGAGATCTTCACGATTGTTGATAACCGAATACTTCTGCTCCGCAGCCGTCTTGTGCCCATCGCCGTCGACCGATTCGAACAGTGTCGCGGAATCGGCGAATTCGCGGATCAGGGAATTGAACTCAAGCTCGCGGAACAATTTGTACGCGGCCTCGCGATTCGGCTCGCGTGATTTGACCTGATCGAGATCGAGCTCGATCGGAACCTCACAATGGATCGTTGCAAGCTCGAGCGACTGTCGAATGATGTCCTGGTTATTGAGAAGACTTTCTCGATAGGTTTTGTGGGTGACCTTTTCCGCGTTCTCCATCGCGCCGATCGCGGAACCGAATTCCTGCACCAATTTGAGTGCGCCTTTCTCCCCGATACCGGGCGCTCCCGGTATGTTGTCGATCGCGTCGCCCATCAAACCGAGAAGGTCGATTATCTTTGACGCCGGAACGCCGAATTTGTTTTGGACCCAGGCCTCGTCGCACCACTCGATCGGCGGCACCGAAACTTTCCTTTTCACGTTTTGCGAATTCTGCCGCATCGCGATGATGTGGGGATCCGTCACCAGCTGGCAGAGGTCCTTATCGTTCGAGACGATAACGGCCTGCATCTTTTTCTCAGCGACTTTTTTTGCGAGTGTGCCGATGACATCATCAGCTTCGTACTTGTCTGCCTGCAGGACCGGGATGTTGAACGCTTCGCAAACGCGAAGAATGTACGGGATCTGCTCCGTCAGATCGCTCGGCATTTCCTGCCGATTCGCTTTATAAGCCGCGAATGAATCATGCCGAAATGTAGCCGTCTCGGATTCGAAAATTGCCGCGATGTAATCCGGCTTCTCGTCCTTCAATAGCTTTCGCAGCATGTTCGTGAAAACAAAAACTGCCTGTGTGACTTGTCCCTTGCTATTGCGAAGAGGCTCCTGCCGCTGACCCATCGGGGCGAAGAAAGCCCGGTAGATGTGCGACATCGAGTCGATAAGAAATACGCGTTTCATTGGTTAGATTCTGATGATAGAGGGAGCTAGCTCAGATATCAATCGGACCTGTCCTCTGGTTTGAGTGGGACAAGCCGGCCTTGCGGAGTAGGAGCGGACTTGCCCCCGCTTTCGGAAACTACTTATGTGACACTAGCCCCAACCGCCTTCTGCATCGCCGCCTTCGAATCCACGGCAAATTGTTTTTGCTTGTACCGGCTGTAAGGATAGCCAAGCTTCACGAGAAAATTTCCGGGTCGGGAGAATGCGAAGATGTCGTAACAGACCTCGCCTGAAACCGTATTTCGAACTCGACCGTGAATCTTTCTTCGCCGATCTCGACGTGCTCAGTTAAAGTTCCGTAAGCAAAACCAAATTTGTCGGGTTCATCGATTACGTAGGCGACGCGGCATGAGTTCAGGGAATAAAATCCGAGATGATTCGCGAGCGGTGCGACGTTGCGGCCGGCTTCGATCGGGGTGTCGGGATATAAAAGATCCAGGCTCGGCACGTCGAACATTTTCCATTCGCGGATCGCTTGTTTGGCTTTCTCGAAATCGTGTGGGCCGCGGCCGAGAATCACCCGATTATGATCGACGTTGTAACCCGCAGGTGGTAACCCGCGCGTCGCTCCAACCTCGGGATAAGAGAAAGAGTCGGTTCTCCGCATCTCGAGGAATTCTTTTATTTCGGCGTCCGTCGGACGGGTCAGGAGGAACATTCTATGAGCCTGAATCTATGGAAATCGCTCTGCGTATACAAGTTTGACAACGAAATTTCCAGTCTATATCCTTTCAATTCGCCCTGCGTTCGACATGACCGGTTCGTCTAGGGGTTAGGACACCGCCCTTTCACGGCGGCAACACGGGTTCAAATCCCGTACCGGTTACCATCTCTTGAAACGTTTTTCGCATCAGATCAGTTAAGTCGATTCGCTTGCAACTCAAGCGAATTTTTTATTTTGCGGGTAATGATAATGCTAAAAAGGATCTTTTATTTCTTAACTGTTGCGATATTACTAGGAAGCGGCTCCGCAAGGGCACAGCGTGCAAGTGATGTTGTGATGGTTCTTCCGTTTGAGAACACGTCCGGAAAGCCGGAGTTCAACTGGGTTGGTGAGAGCTTTGCGCTCTCGCTTTCAGAACTTTTGAAAGTTCCGGCTCTCAATGTCGTTTCGAACAGCGAGCGAAAGATCATTCAGCAGCGGCTGCGCATTCCGCTTACGAATCTGCCAAGTCTGGCAACTTCGCTGAAGCTCGCTCGTGAGAGCGGGGCGACCCTTCTCGTTTCCGGCAAATACAACATCGTTCCGGCGCAGGGAGACACGGCTGCGACATTAAATCTTACGGCGAAGATCGTCCGTGTTAACGAAGGACGCTTTTTGAGCGAGGTCGTCGACGGGCGGCAGATCCAGCGCGACATCATTTTGAACGACGCTCTCGGAAACTTGCAGACGATGCAAGGGCAGGTGGCGTACCAGATCCTTTACCAGCGCGACAAAGCTCTGCCTTTTTCGCAGAACCAATTAATAGAATCTGCAAACAAAGTTCCGGCTCGAGCCTTCGAGGCCTACATCAAAGGCCTGCTCACGCCGGCAATTGAAGCGCGTGAAAATTATTTTCGAAATGCACTTCGGCTCTATCAGGAAGTTACGCCCGAGGGAACGTTCGCCGATGCGGCACTCGAGCTTGGCCATCTGTATTTGAGCCAGCGAAAGTTTCCGGAGGCCGTCGACTCTTTCGAGCGCGTCATCAATGCGAATCAGCAGTGCAAAGAGAAAGCTAAAAACGAGAACAAGATCTCGCAGTGCAACGACGAGAGCTTTGCCGAGGCATCTTTCTATATAGGGTCGATCAAATGGCAGCAGTCGAATTACGAGCAAGCCCTTGCCGTCCTGCGGCCTCTTGCCGAGGATCTGAAACTTACCAGTGTGTACAACACACTCGGTGCGATCGCGGTCCAGGCGGCCAGGGCTGAAAAGAAAAATGAAGGGAAGTCGGCTGCCTTATTGAAAGAGGGCCAGGACCTTTTGAAAAGAGCTGCGGAGTCCTCGCCCGAAGACCTGAACGTGCGATTCAATTATGGCCTCGCGCTTTTCCTGCAGGAAGATTACATGGAATCCGCGACGCAGCTTCGTCCGATAATCGCGGCGAGGCCGACCGATGGCGAAGCATATTACATACTTTCAAAAGCCCTCGTCCAGCAGAATGACGCGACTGCCGGAGCTGCGGTAGATAACCAAGCCCGGACTTATCTGACGTCGGGAAACCGTTACGCAAACCTTGAGAAGGAATGGCTGAAGTCGAAGACGATCGGTGAAATACCGCTTCGAGTCGAGCAGCCCCAGCGTAAAGACTTTGTCAGTGTCGTGCTGAGTCGCCGCTCATCCGCCCCGGTCCAGACCTCGGTCAGCGAGACTGAAAACCTGTTGGGCCAGGCCCGAACATTTTATAAAAACGGCAACGACGATGAGGCGATGACCGTTCTCAGACGCGTTCTTGCCGGAGAGCCGATGAGTGCGGAGAGCTATTTGATACTTGGCAAGATCCATCTTCGGCGCGGCGATCTGGATCAGGCGATCAGCTCGTTCAAGACCGCGATCTTTTGGGACAACCGGCAGATCGATGCTCACGTTTCGCTAGGGAAAATCTATCTCGAACGTGGTGATTGCCTACAGGTTAAAAACTATTCGGCATCGGCGATGGAGATCGATTCCACCAACCAGGACGCCATCGCTTTGCAGCGACAGGCTGAGCGATGTTCCAAATAGTGTAAGTAGAAAGTCCCTCGCGGGTAGCTCCGGAGCCCCCGCTTAAGCGCCCCGTAAGGTGGCCGGATTCTCTAGAACCCAGTAAACAAAGGCCTTCTGAACGTTTTTGACTTGATACTTGGAAGCCGAGAGATGGGACACGGACTGTGGCACGGTAGGTGCTAATAGGACAGCGGCTAGCTTGATAACAATATCGAGACCCCGCCGCCAACACTTCTCCGAGCGCGGTTTGCCACTGTGCTTGATCACCTTCCGAGCGTTCCTTCAGTTGTCCTTCCTAATATGAACCCGGTCGACACCGACCGGGTTCACCTGCTTTTAAAGTAGATAAAATCTAGGCGTGATAATCGGAATACGCGTGCAATTCAAATTGCATCGCTGCTGACCGACCGCGCGCCGGGTACATTTCAAATTGACATGATCGGTTGACGTATTGACGCACGGATGACAAATTCCGTCATTTCGTCCCTGACAAAATTTGTGCAGGGCGCTTAAGGGTTCGATCATTTTGAAAGCTAT
>JBDTMK010000074.1:0-10810 GCA_039934315.1 Pyrinomonadaceae bacterium
TGATGCAATTTTTATTTTTTATACGCCTTGCAGTTGACGGACGCAAAAAGCATGAAAGACATGCGTCATTTGGAACGAGCCGATAATGCGGCCGACTTAATTTGGTGGATAAGAAAATGAGAACCCTAAAAAATCTTTCGATCAGTTTCGGAAAATTTAGTTTATCGTCAGTGCTTTTTTTGATGATCGTGGCAGCGACCACTTTTGCTAACGAGACACCGTCGGCATCAAATGCGGCGGCGAGAGTCCAGGAAGCGGAGCAGATGTTGTCGAACCTTGGTTATTGGATCACGAAGGTCGACGGCAAGCCGGACGATTCGACCCGTCAGGGCATCATCGCCTTTCAGAAGGTAGAGGGCCTAAAGCGAACCGGTGCTCTGGACGAGAGTGTCTTGATGAAGCTGCGGCTTGCGACACGACCGACCCCCAAGCATCAGGGTGCGGCCCACGTCGAGATCGACATATCGAAGCAAGTGATCCTGCTCGTGAGCGACGAAGGAATCGTAACGAATGTTCTTGCGACGTCTACCGGTAACGGTGAGCGATATTTCAGCGAAGGCAAATGGCAGACCGCGTACACGCCCCGCGGCACGTTCAAGATCCAGCGACAAATTAAAGGCGTTCGCGTTGCCGCTCTCGGTACGATCTATTATCCGAGCTACTTTAACGGCGGCATCGCTATCCACGGCAGCAACTCGATCCCGGTCAAAGCTGCGAGCCACGGTTGTGCTCGTATTCCGCGATTCGCCGACAAACAGTTCGTTGAAATGGTGAAGGTCGGCATGCCGGTTTACGTTTACGACTAAGTTCCCCACGCCCACGCTGAGAAGGCCCGCGAATCGTCGCGGGCCTTTTGTATTTGGTGGTAAGGTTAGGCGTTTTCTGCCGATCGAATTGGCTCGGCTCTTAAACCGACAAGAAGCTCCAGCAGGACGTTCGGATTCACCGGCTTTGGAATGTGGTTCTGATAGCCCGCATCGAGCGCAAGCTTTCGATCCTGCACGCTGACGTAACCCGTTAATGCGATCGCCGGGGTTTTGCCGCCTTCTCGTCCGGGCAGCGCCCGAACTTTCCGGATCAAGTCATACCCGTCTTCGCCAGGTAATCCAATGTCGCTCACCACGACATCGGGCCTTAACTTTTTGAGCTTCTGTATCGCTTCCGCGGCCGTCTCTGCCGATTCGACCGTGACACCGTAGATCGATAGAACCATCTCCAGCATGTCGCGCGAATCCTTATCGTCTTCGACGAGCAGGATTCGCATTCCATTTACCTTGCTAGCTATTTCCGGAGAGATTTCCGTCGGCTGAGATTCGTTTGTGACCGGCGCGAATCTTTTCGAATCTGCGACCGGGAGGCTGATCGTGAATAGCGATCCACGATCTTTTCCTTCGCTATGCGCCGTGACGGACCCGCCGTGAAGCTCGACCAGATGTCGAACGATCGCGAGCCCCAGGCCGAGCCCTCCGATTCGGCGCGTGAATGTACTGTCGGCCTGTCTGAATCTTTCGAAAACGTACGGAAGGAACTGCGGGTTTATCCCCTGACCTGTATCGCGGACCTCGATCCGTACATTTGAGCCGTCGCGTCTGAGACCGATAACAATATTTCCGCCATCGGGCGTGAACTTGACGGCGTTCGTTAGGAGATTGAGAAAGACCTGCTGCAATCGTTCGGCATCGCCCTCAACTGGAACCGGCTCGTACTCTCCGCTCTCCACGGAGAGCTCTATCGACCTCGCCTCGGCCGACGGCCGGATCATTTCGACCGCAGCATCGATAACTTCGCCGAGATTGATGGGCTCGTGTTTTATCTCGAGCTTGCCCGTTATGATCCGCGAGACGAAAAGAATATCCGATATCATTTCGGATTGGCCCTTCGCGTTTCGTTCGATGACTTCGACCGCCCGGTCGATCTCGGGCTGCTCGAGCTTTCGGGTGCGAAGTATTTGTATCCAACCTAGTATCGAGTTCAATGGTGTGCGCAATTCGTGCGAGAGCGTTGCGAGAAAAAGATCTTTCTGCCGGTCGGCTTCCTCGAGCTGGAGAAGCAGGTCGCGTGTCTGATATTGCCGTTCGCGCGCACGAAGTGCACCGCGCACGGCGCTGATGAGCATTGTGATTCGTATCGGGCGTTCGACGATCGTGATGTTCACCCGACTGCCGAGTGTTTGAAGAAGCTTCTCGGCGTTACGGCTTTGGCTGGAAAAAAGTATGAGCGGAAGATCGGACCAGATAGGCTGATCGGCCAGCGACTGAATAAACTGTGAGACCGCTTCGTCCTCAACTGCCTCCTCGGCGAGCAGAACTGCGCCGCAGCCTTCTGACACGCGATCACTCAGCTCGTCCGCGCTTTTGCAGCCGTGGGCACGAATGCCCGCCCGCTCAAGCGTACTGCATACGAGGTCTCCGTCGCGGCCTGTGGGCATCAACACAAGAACCCAGTTTTCCTGCTCGTTACTTCTCATCGTCACGGTCCGCCATCAATCCGCCGATCTCTCCCCGGTAGACGGGAACGCCAGTCAATACCCCTTGAAATTCTGTGAGCGGCTCTCCGATCTGCAAGCCGCCGAGGCCCATCTTAAATTCTCTGATCGTCCGTTCGTGGTCGCCGGTACGCTTTTTCAGAATCGAGATTGCCTGGTGGACCGCACCGTGTGCCTCAAAATATCGCAGCATGATAACGGTGTCCGCGAGATAGCTCAGATCGATGGGCGTCTGCATCGAACCCACCAGGCCGTATTGTCCTACAACGAGAATGCTTATTACGCCGTTCCGGTTCAAGTAAGACAGCAGCTCGTGAAACTGCATAATTAAATATCGTTCCTGCGGCGTCGCCATCAGGTAGCCATTCACACTGTCAATGATGACGACGCGGGCACCATTTTCTTCTACTTCGCGACTGACCATATAAGACAGTTCGCCCGGAGTGAGCTCTGCAAGTTGGATCTGCCGCAACGTTATATGACCTTCTTCCACGTATCGCTTTACGTCCATGCCGAGCGCGGACGTTCGCAGGTAGAGAGTTTCAGGGCCTTCGTCGAACAAATACACGGCCGCCCGCTCGCCCTTCTCGACGGCGGCGCAGGCGTACATCATGGCAAGCGTTGATTTGCCGACGCCCGCGGGCCCGAGAAAGATGGTGCTCGTGCCGTAGTGCAGCCCGCCCATCAAGTCATCCAGCTTTTTCTCACCGCTGCCAAGCGTGCCATCCTTGAAGTTCGCGATTTTCCGCTCCGGCGAGAGGCGCGGGAAAACTATGATGCCGCCGGTCTCAATGTTGAAATCGTGAAAGCCGGATTGAAATTTCACTCCGCGCATTTTCACGACGCGGATCGCATGACGCTGACGGCCATATTCGACAGGGACGTATTCCAGGTTCAGGACGCCGTGAGCGACGCTCTCAAGCTGGCGGTCAGGCGCCTTCGAGGTTCGATCATCCAATAGCAAAACCGTGCAGTTTTGAGTACGGAAATACTGTTTGAGTGCGAGGATCTGTCGGCGGAACCGAAGGGGATCGCTTGCTAACATCCGCAGTTCGGAGAGCGAGTCGAAAACGACCCGAACGGGATTTACCCGCTCTACTTCATCGAGGATCATTCGCGTCGTTTCATCGAGCTCGACTTCCGACGGATGAAAGACGGTGTAACGCGAATTGTTCGTAAGGCTCTCGCCCGAGTCGGTCAGGTCCTGTATTTCGATACCATCAAGCGACCAGCCATGCGATGCAGCAACCGCGGTTAGTTCCTCCTTGCTTTCCGACAAAGTAATGTAAAGACATTTTTCGCCCGCACGGACGCCTTCCAGCAGGAACTGGAGACTCAGCGTGGTTTTTCCAGTGCCCGGGCTTCCTTCTATAAGATGAAGCCGGTTCTTTGGGAGGCCTCCTCGGAGAATGAAGTCGAGACCGTTAATCCCGGTCGAAAGAAGCTCGGGCGCGAGTTTATCGTTCATATACAAAAAGGGATCGCTAAGATCCTCAGTCGAGGGCCAAATAGGGGGGTGAATAATTCTCGCACACAGCGAAGTGGATAGGCAAAATTTATCTGCGCGTCATTCCCACTCGATCGTGCTTGGCGGTTTGGATGAAATATCGTAGACGACGCGGTTAACACCGCGCACCTCGCTGGTGATACGCGACGACACGCGAGCGAGAAAGTCGTGGGGAAGCCGCGCCCAATCTGCGGTCATACCGTCGGTACTTGTGACGGCGCGAAGGGTGACAGTTTTTTCATAAGTTCGAAAGTCCCCCATCACTCCTACCGACTGTATCGGCAGTAGAACCGCGAAGGCCTGCCAGACCTCTTTGTAAAGTCCGGACGACTGCAGCTCATCGATAAAGATCTTGTCCGCCTTTTGCAGCAACTCCACCTTCTCGGGCGTGATGTCGCCGAGGATTCGAACGCCGAGACCGGGCCCGGGGAACGGATGACGTTCGAGCATTTTTTCCGGCACCTTCAAGTCGCGTCCAATCAACCGAACTTCGTCTTTGAACAATTCCCGCAGCGGCTCAATAAGCTTGAGCTTCATCTTCTCCGGCAGGCCGCCGACGTTATGATGGGTCTTGATCGTAACCGACGCTCCGCGAAGCGAAACCGATTCGATCACATCCGGATAAAGCGTCCCTTGCACGAGCCATTTCACATCGCCGATCCGGTGCGCTTCCGCGTCGAAGATGTCGATGAATTTAGCGCCGATCGCTTTGCGCTTCAGCTCAGGATCGCTGACACCTTTCAGCACCGAATAGAAATCGTCCGACGCGTCCACTCCGCGTACGTTCAGGTGAAGATTCTCCTTATACATCTGCAGAGTGTCTTCAAACTCATTCGCGCGAAGCAGGCCGTTGTTTACAAAAATACAAGTCTGCCGCGGACCGATCGCTTCGTGCACGAGCGTCGCGGCAACCGTTGAATCAACCCCGCCCGACAGACCGCAAACGACGTTGTCGGTCTCACCGACGGTCGACCTGATCCTTTCAATCTCCTCATCGATAAAACTAGCCGGCGTCCAATCGCCGCGACATCCGCAGACATTGAAAAGAAAATTTCGCAGCACCTGTTTCCCGAGCGGCGTGTGGGAAACTTCCGGGTGAAATTGCACGCAGTAGATCCCGCGCTCCGGATTCTCGATCGCCGTCACAACTTCGCCCGTCGTTGCCGTTTTGTGAAAGCCGGAGGGAAGCGCGGTGACGTGATCGCCATGACTCATCCAGACGTCGAGCTCGAACGGAAGTTCGTTGAAAAGTTTTGTTACGCCGCTCAAAACTTTTAGCTTTGCGTGTCCGTACTCGCGTCTCGCCGCAGGTTCGGACTTGCCGCCGAGATCGATCGCGATCAGCTGCATCCCGTAACAGATACCGAGTATCGGCGCATTAACTTTGTCGTAGAACTCCGCCGACACGCGCGGGGCGTCCTCATCCGTCACGCTCGACGGCCCGCCGGAAAGTATCACGCCTTTCGGGTTCTTCGCCGCAATCTCATCTGGCGACAAATGGAACGGATGGATCTCGCAATAGACACCCTGCTCGCGCACGCGTCGCGCGATCAGCTGCGTATACTGCGAACCGAAATCGAGGATAAGGATTGTTTCGTGCTGCAAAAGAATGGCTCCATCTTGTCAGAACCGGGAGCGGTAGCGACCGGGTCATCCGATTAGTAAAGGACCGATTATACGCGCTCGACAGTTGAGCACCGAAGGTGCGGTGTAATTTAGCCAGGGCCAACGGCCCTGGTCAACCACCACCCGGTGTTAAGCCGCAACGCGGCGAAGTAATTTCCGTTTACTCCTCCGCGTCTGCGGCTGGCTTGCTAATCTCGATTGTTACTAGGCAGTTGACCCGGGTTAATTTACTGATGCATCCGCAGTGCTGACAGATCCGATTAATTCTTCAACGCTGCTTTCACGATTTTCTCAAGCACTTTCTCATCGACGTCCGATAGCCGCTTGATATAGAGGCATCCTTTCCCAGTCTTATGTTTGCCGAGTTTCTCCAGCAGTTTCGCCTGGCCCGCTGAGCCATTTAATACGTAAAGAGTGAGGGCTGCCTTCCGCGGCGAGAATGCTATCTTCGTCCAATCAACCTCGCGACCGGTGGTGGGAGATCTGTAGATTCTCTTCCCGAATCCAACGATTGCCGCGCCCCACATCTTCGCCTCTTCGCCGGTGATGCGTTTCATCATCTCAGCAATCTTGAACGAATCCGTTCGCTGTTGCTCGTCGCCGACACCGTTCAAAAACTCATCGACGCTCGCGTCCGTTTCCCTCGTCTTTATCTCTACTTTTGGCATAGTGGCGACATTTTACAGGGCACGAAGGGAGAAGCCACAAAGGACAAAAGGACAAATGAGGTGAGACGAATAACGAAGGGCTAAGACCGAGTGCGCCTTGACATCCCATGCCTAAGTTTTTAATCTTTTAGTTCGTCTCCGGGCGAGTCTTATTCCGCAGTAGCTCAATGGCAGAGCATTCGGCTGTTAACCGAAGGGTTGTAAGTTCGAGTCTTACCTGCGGAGCCAGTAAATACGGGCATCTCACATATTCGTGAGATGCCTTTTTCGATGATGTCCCCCAAAATGTCCCCCGGGGGTATCAATTTCCCGCTCAAAAGGATCGTTCTAGACCTGTTCCAAATTCAAAGAATGTTTCGTTGGCAAGCTGCATTACCGTAAGTCCGCGGCTCGATCTTACCCCCCCCCGGCAGCGACGTGCCGGCAATAGCTTATTCATAATCTTTTCTCCTTCCTCGGCGGGAGGTCGTCAATTTTTCCTTCAATTCGTTCAAAAGTTTCCGATTGGCAACCTAAATCTCTTCATCTGTGGCAGCGACCATCCAAACGCGTTTCAAGGAATTTCCGCCCGCAGGTCTTCGTCTAGCTTTTCATAGTTTATGAGCAGGGCGTCTATGATGTCTTTCTGATTCCAAATCCGGACTTTGAAAAACTGCGAAGCAATTTCGCGTTCAACTGATGATTTGTAGCCGCCCCAGGAGACCAAGAGACCTTGATCCGCTGAAAAGTTCTGCATTGTTCCAATAAGTTGATCGAGCGTCGGACGGTCCACGGGTCCATCCTGTGACTTGACCTGTACAAATGCGGATCATTGCTGCCTGTTCTCAGCTCACCAGCCGTTTACTGCGATTAAATCAGCGGCTGCATCATCGCTTACCAGTGGTTCCAAGGTCTTTGTTCTCCAAGTGTGTGGTGTGTGGAAAGTTCCGTGCGCTGGTTTCCCCTTGGAAATACTGATACTAGTAGCGTGTTTGTAGTCTACATGTTCAGTGAAGGCCGATCCGCGGCGTCTGATACTTGCTTCAACATTGAAGGCCGCCACTTCTAAACACAGTTCGGGGCAGATGAACTCAATAAGACCTCGGCCCACAGGCAGATCAAGTCGGTCTCCATTCCCCTCAGTCGAAAAATGAGTTTGAAGGTTGCCGAACATAGAATAAAAATAGATTTCGATCACCCCATCGTCGAGCGGTTCGTGCACAACGTACTCAACCTCGACCCTCGCCTCGTCGCCAGTGGCGAACATCGTTGTCCGTAACCCGTTTAAATTAAAAAAAGTAACAGAGATTATTTGGGCCGCTGGCGATGCTTCTACACTGGTAAGATTGCTCGAGACTGATGCAGGCGTGGTTGTGAGCATGTCTTCGTATTCCGATATCGCATAGCTTGGGGAGCCACTCCGGAATATCTCACCGTGCCGCAACAGAAAAACACGATCGCAAAGGCTTTCAACGGCAGCTAGATTGTGTGAGACGAAAACAATCGTCGTCCCCGCGTGTTTCAGTTGATTAATTCTCTCGATGCACTTTGATTGAAACTGCGCGTCGCCCACCGCTAACACTTCATCCAAAAGCAAGATGTCGGGATCAAGATGTGCCGCGATTGAAAACCCCAGTCTTAAATACATGCCGGATGAATAACGCTTGACTGGTGTGTCGAGAAAGGCGGAAACGCCGGCGAAATCGACGATGCTGTCCAGTTTCTTTCTAATCTCACGCCGCTTCATTCCCAGAAGCGAACCATTTAGGTAAACATTCTCGCGTCCCGTCAGATCGGGATGGAAACCCGAAGCCACTTCAATCAACGCGGCCAGCCGACCGTTAATAGAAATCCGACCCTTTGTCGGCGCCGTGATGTTGTAGAGAAGCTTCAGAATCGTGCTTTTCCCTGCTCCGTTCTGGCCGATGATGCCCACTGCTTCGCCTCGCTCAACTTCAAAGCTCACATCGCGCAACGCCCAGAAATCAGTGGCCTTTCCACCCAGGCGCTGGACCAAACTTCGCAATTTGTTCGGCGAAGCCTCCGCTTCTGACTCCTGATAGATGCGGTACTTCTTTGAAACGCGATCGAACTTGAGGTCAATCATAACGAGCTAAACGAAGTCAGCCATGGTCGACTCCACCAATTTGAAGTATATGTAGGAGCCGAACAGCAGGATGAACGAAATAACAGCCGAGATCATTAAGGAATTGGTATCGGGTGGAGTCCCCATGATGATGACTTGACGAAAGCTTTCAATTATTCCAACCATCGGATTCAACACGTAGAGGGAGCGCCACGATGCGGGCACCGCGCTAAGTGGATAGATGACGGGTGTTGCAAACAGCCAAACCTGCAAGAGTAGCGGAACAGCTACGCCAATGTCTCGAAAGCGAACCTGAGTCGCTGAGAATAAAAAAGACATTGCCAGCGAGAAACAAGTCAACACCAGAATGATCGGCAGCGCGTAAAGCGCATTAAGGGTTGGCGAGACTCGATAGTACATCATCAAACCCACCAACAGGGTGGAAGCTACTGCAAAATCAAAGAGCGCTGCGACCACGTAAGTGATTGGCAAAATCTCACGCGGGAAATAAACCTTGGTTACAAATTGCGCGTGGCTTGCCAGGCTGTTAGTGCCGTTTGCAACGCCCGCGGAAAAATAATTCCAAGGCAACAGCGCCGTATAAGCAAAGAGTGCATAGGGCGCGCCGTCGCTCGGCATTCTAGCGATCAGCGAGAAGATGAATGTAAAGATCAGCATTACTGATAGAGGCTGCAAGATTGCCCAAAAGACACCGAGTACCGACTGTTTGTATCTGACCTTGATGCGGTGAACACTCAGCGTCCAGATCAAATCTTTGTATTGGGCCAGCTTCGCTAAATGGGCGGCTATATTAATTCCCCACACGGACGGCGGGCGGATCTCCGACCTCGGTCGAACCCCGCTCCGACCATCAGCCACTTCCGGATGTTTGGAAAAATTACTCAAAAAGTTAGTTACACCCCTGACCACGTTTCAGCGTTTTAGCGACTGTAATCGGCAATTTGAACTAATTTTGCTGAAACTCGAGAATTCATGCCGCCACCTATTGGATCATTAAAGCTCCAATGCAAGGAAAATTCCTTGAAGGACACCAAGCACTTAGGACTGAGCCCGGACAAGGCATGCCATGAGTTTTCGGGAGAGCAATGCGACGTGGGGCTCATCCTTTATAGTATCGTGCCGTCCCGGAACAACGTGCAGCTCAAATCCGCCACCCGCGATTGTTTTCCAACGGAGGCGTTTGTCTTCTTCACGTGCGTCATAGATATTGTCTCGCGCAAAGAAGTAAGTAATCTTCCCAGGATAAATCCGCTTCGGGACTCGGTAGTTGACGATTGTTGCCTGATAGATTGCCCATTCTACCCTTGCAATGGGATCACTGTCGGACAACACGCTGCGCTCTAATTCTTTTTCTGCGGCTGTAAGAGGGATCTCCTTAGACCGCAGCCTCGCTAGTTTCCTGCGTACCGACAACGTAGCCTCGAGTACGTATTGCCTCGGGCCCAATTCTTTAACGTGAGTGATGTGCGCCATCACGCGTTCACTAATCGACTTAGGCAACGGGCAACTCGTGTCTAGCAAGCACAGGAAAGCCGTCACCTGCCCTTGATCATACAGCTGTTGTGCAATCTCGAGAGCTATTAGTCCTCCGAGAGTGTCGCCGAGAAGATAGTAGGGACCTTGAGGTTGAATCTCGCGAATCTCTTTCACATAGTTGGCGGCCATTTCCTCAATTCGTGTAGGACACTCCTCTTTCCCGTCCAGACCTTTTGCCTGCAATCCATAGACCGGCTGGTCGGCGCTCAGGCGATGAATCAGCGGCCTATATATGAATACATGAGCTCCACAGGCATGTACACAAAACAATGGTGGCTTCGATCCTTCGGGCTGAAGTTTAACCAGCGACGACCAGGAAGCCTCGCAATCATCCCCGCGCAAGAACCTCGCGAAACCTTCAATTGTAGGGTTTTCAAGGAGGGTCGCTAGAGGAATCCTTCTGTCATACCGTGCCTCGATCTCGCCGCAGAAGCGCGCCGCGTGCAGTGAGTGGCCACCAAGGTCAAAGAAGTTGTCACTAATTCCGACAGGGCTCACACCCAGCATGGTTTCCCAAATCCTCACTAGTCCCTCTTCGATGCCGTCCCGGGGCTCAATGTATTCTTCCGAGCGCTGCGGAGTTGCGCTCGCGAGCTTTGCCAAAGCCCGCCGATCGACCTTGCCGTTAGTCGTGAGCGGCATCGTTTCTAATTCAAAAATTGCCGACGGAACCATGTATTCAGGTAACTTCGCTTTGAGGAAATCCCGCAACTCGGTATTTTTCAGGTTGCCGCTTTCCGCCGGCACAACGAAAGCAGCCAGCCGACTGTCTTGTGCCTGGTAGTCTTGAAGGACGACGACTGTTTCCTTTACCGACGGATGTTGCCTAAGCGCCGCCTCGATTTCTGGCAACTCGACGCGGTGCCCTCGAATCTTTACCTGGTCATCGTTGCGGCCAACAA
>JBDTMK010000075.1:0-10805 GCA_039934315.1 Pyrinomonadaceae bacterium
AACCCTACACTGCCCCGAGTTCTGTGCCGTACATCGCCTTGTAGTAATTTCTATAATCCCCGTTGCGAATGCGGTCGACCCAGGTCTGATTGTTTTGATACCAGTCTATCGTGATCTTTAACCCTTCAGCCCAGGTGACCATGGGTTTCCATCCCAACTCCGATTCGGTTTTAGCTGGGTCGATCGCATAACGCCGATCGTGCCCGAGGCGGTCGGTGACATATGTGATCAGGCTCTCCGGTTTGCCCAGGGCATTGAGAAGTGATCTCACAACATCGATGTTGTACTTTTCGTTTCGGGCACCGACGTTATAGACCTCGCCGGAACGGCCATTCTCGTACGCTTTCCAGATGGCGCGACAATGGTCATCTACAAATATCCAGTCTCGAACGTTCTTGCCATCGCCGTAGACGGGAAGCGGATCGTCGTTCATCGCATTCGAGATCATCAGGGGGATCAATTTCTCCGGGAATTGACGCGGGCCGTAATTGTTTCCACATCGCGTAACGACTGTGTCGACGCCGAATGTTTCACGTGCCGCACGCACCACAAATTCCGCCGCCGCTTTCGAAGCTGCATACGGCGAGTTTGGCTGAAGCGGAGAACTCTCCGTGAAATATTCTTCACTTTCGTCAGGCAGGCTTCCCATGACCTCATCGGTCGAGATCTGAATAAATCTGCGAACGTTCTTCGCCCGTGCCGCATCGAGCAAGACTTGTGTGCCGATTATATTGGTTCTGAGGAATTCGTCAGCCGAGTGAATACTTCGATCGACGTGAGACTCCGCCGCAAAATTAAATACTGCGTCGCATTCATCAGGCATCGCAGCCAGGACAGCTTCACGATCGCAGATATCGGCTTTTACGAACTTGTGCCGAGCCTGGTCCACGCCATCCAAGTTCTGCAGATTCCCGGCGTAGGTAAGTGAGTCGAGATCGACGATTTGCACGTCGCTGCTTTCTGCAAGAACGAGCCGCACAAACGCGGAGCCGATGAAGCCGGCGCCGCCGGTCACGAAAATTTTCTCCATAACGTCGTAAAAAGAAAAGGTGAAAGGGTGGAAAAGTGAAAGTGTGAAAAAGGGAAAACTACGAAGTGAATCTCACTTTTTCGCCTTTTTACTTTTTCACCGTTTCACTTTTTCACCTTTCAAGCTGCCGCATTTCGCGCAGCATCAGTTCGGCATATTTCTTCGGTGCATCGATGTCATTCAAAACGACCTTTCCGCCGTCTTCGCTCGCGTTGTCAATTATGACGTCGCCAAATCCGAACATCCGCTGCGTCACAGTTGCTGACACGGTCACGTCCTGTATTCTGCGCAACGGAATATTTTGTGTAGTTCGCGATATCAGGCCGCGATCGATCTCAATCATTGTATCGGTCAGCGTGTACCGGACGAGCCTCTTCTTAAGGTGAAAGTAAGCGGGAATCAGCATCGCAACGATGACGAAAAGAATTCCCACGACCATTGTTCCTGACGGAGTGAGGCCCATCAGGCTGCCGACCACAACGGCCGCGACGAAGGCCGTCACGAGCGCCACAATATAGCCCGCATAAACAAACTTTACGGTCGGGGTTATAGAGAAGATCTGCGGTGAATCATTTGGATCCTGCCGCCGGACATCCTTTGGCGTGCTCAGCCTCATCGCGACGCGCGTTTCTTCTTCAGCGTCGAAAGGTCGGCCGCATTTCTGGCAATAAACCGCGTCGTCGGAGTTTTCTTTTCCGCATTTGCTGCAAAACATAAGTGCGTCTCGGGCAATGATACAGGAACAAATGCGTCAAACAAAAAAGCGGCCGGTTTCGACCGGCCGCAAGTCTTTGAAAGACAAATTGAGAAGAGAGGAACTCACGTCAGCATCTTGAAAAAGTCTATTGATTCATCAGCATCATTTTGCCGTCTGCTGTTTTTACAGCCATCACACCCGGTTCAAAGACCGCGAGAGGCCGCGATTCTTTTTGAATAAGCCTTGCAGACTGACTGCCAATCGGGCGCGCGGTGTGAACGAATCGCCCGTCAGTGATCGAACTGTAACGCGAAGTGATGCGGCGGACGTACTCCTGAGTTTCTCGGTAAGGAGGAACGTTCCATCCATACTTCATGACCGCACCCTCGCCGGCGTTGTAACCGGCAAGGGCGAGGACGACGTCGCCGTTGAATGTGTCGAGCAGCCAGCGCATGTAGCGAATGCCGGCGTCAATATTCTGCCTCGGGTCGTAGATGCTCGTCACGCCGAAACGCCTCGCCGTTGCCGGCATTAGCTGCATGAGGCCGCTTGCCCCTTTATTCGAAGTTGCCCGGATGTGAAACGAAGATTCCTGATGCATCTGCGAATAGATAAGCAGCGGATCAATGTTGTATCTCCGGCTCGAATCGAGAATGTAAGAATCGTGAACCGGATTGCCGGTCGTAAATCCTTTCAGGCCGGTACTCGAACCCATCGCTAATTTAGCTCCGCCGAAGGTTGTCAGCGATTCCCGCTGCGCGAGGCCGTCGGTAACCGCAACGGTCCAGCCGGTTTGAGCCGTCTTCTTTACAAGCTTATCTTCGATGACGACCTGGTATTTTGTGCCGCGATTGCGCCTCCCCTTTTTTGACGCATATTTTATTACGATCGGCGTGGGCGGCGAATAAACTTCGACTCCTTGCGAGCGGTCGAAATTATCGAAAGTCTTTGAGCCCGTTTTTTGCCCGTACGTCGAGGCGGCGAGACAAAACGAAACTAATGCGAGCAGAAATATTCTCTTCATGGGTGAAACAACTGGAAACCGCGTCCGGCGGTTCGAGTCTTCTTAAATTGCAGAGCGTATTAGGGTGAATCGGCCTAGTCCAACCATTTGGTCGCTGCCGATGTTTAAAAACGTCTAAAACGGGAGCTTTTCCGAAGTTTGGCAGAAGATAAACGCTGTTTATCACAGCGGATAGACAGGATAGCATTGGCTTCGCGACTTCGTAAAGGAAATTCTCGGCTCTTCGGAATTCGCCCGGATTTAGGCTATCTTAAGGCGTAATGTTGTACGTCTCGCAAATGATCGGGCAGCCGATATTCGACGCCCGGAACGACAAGATCGCGACGATCAACGACGTTCTGGTCCGTTACGGCAAGGACGACTACCCGCCGGTGATCGGGGTCGTTGCGCGCTTTCGGCGGAGAAATTTCTTTATTCCCAGACGAAATATTGCGACGCTAGACGAACACGGTGCCCGGATGAGCTCGGCAAAGCTTGATCTCACCCCGTTCGAGAGACGCGAAGGGGAAGTGCTCTTGGCAAAAGACGTTCTCGACAATCAGCTTATCGACGTCGACGGGAAGCGAGTGGTTCGCGTGAACGACGTCCAGCTTATCGATGCCGGGGACTTCTGGCGGGTGACGGGAGCCGACGTGAGTTTGCAGGGATTCGTTCGCCGGCTGATGCCCAAGGGATTTTATGGCAGCCAGCGGCCGGTCGAAGTTCTCGACTGGGCCGACGTCGGTTACCTGGCGACCGACACGGCAACGGTCACGGTGCAGTTGAAATCTTCGAAGGACAAACTGTCGAGGCTCCACCCGGTAGAGATCGCGCAGCTTGCCGAGACACTTTCACCGATACACCGAACCGAAGTTGTTGAAAGTCTCGATAACGAAACTGCGGCGGACACCCTTGAGGAAATGTCTACGGAGGCACAGGCCCGTATCCTAGAGGACATGGACGAAGAGCGCGCCGCCGACATACTCGAAGAGATGTCGCCCGATGATGCCGTCGATGTTCTCGATGAGATGGACGAGGACAAAGCACAAGAGCTCTTCGACCTGATGGAAGAAGACGAGAAGGCGGACGTTGCCGAGCTGATGCATTTCGAAAACGATACAGCCGGCGGCTTGATGACGACGGAGTTCATCGTTTTTCCAAAAACTCTGACGGCGGGTGAGGCGATCGCCCGGCTTCGGGAGATGGCCGAAACGCCGGGCATGATCTACTACCTTTACGTTGTAGAGGAGGAAGATTCGTGGAAGCTTTGCGGGCTGATCAGTCTTCGCAGCCTGATCCTTGCCGATCCGACGCGGCCTTTGTCCGAGGTAATGCGCATCGAGTTTCGAGCCGCTCACCCGGCAGACTCTGCCGAAGAGGTAGCTCAAACGATCGCCGAATACAATCTGCTCGCGCTACCGGTCGTAGACGACGAAGGTGATATTGCAGGAATCGTCACAGTGGATGATGCGATGGAGATACTGTTGCCGAAAAACGTGCAGAGAAGGCTGCCGCGCTTGTTTACCTAATCTTCAACGATTCCTGTGTACAGATTTAATCTTCGCGCAAGATCGCGGCTGATCGCTCTTCGAAAGCAATAGCAACTGCCTCTTGGGGTTCCACTGCGTGACCACGATCGAACGCCTCGTTAAACTCATTCGCGTCCAAACGCTCCCGTAGTCGTCCAAGATATACATCCCGAAAAACTGCTTCCGCCGGTTCGATCTTGTATCCGATCGATTCCCGTAACGCCTCGGCGGCGCCGCAAAGTTGCGCCGCACGTTTCAGATCGCCGTTCTCGACCGCGAGTGCGGCAAAACCATCGAGCGAGTAAGAGATCGTCATCTTGTTGCCGAGGTCGAATGCGAGATTCGCCGCTTCTGCAAAATGTTTTTTGGAAAGTCGAAGCTCGCCTGCGCCGAAACATGCGGCACCGAGATTATTTAGTGCGTCGCTGACGGCGCTCTTGTTGTCGAGATCACGAAACAGGTCCAGAGATTCCTCGAACAGCGGTCTTGCACGAGAGAAATCCTTCTCCGTACGCGCCAGGTCGCCAAGGAAGCTGAGACTTATGGCAATCCCGAATTTATCGTCGAGCTCGCGGCTGATTGCGAGGCCGGATTCGAAATATTCACGTGCTGCGGCAGCGTCGCCTTGCTGCATCGCAACAAGGCCGAGGCCGCGGCTTGAAAGCGCGACGCCTTGCTTATCGCCGGCTTCTTTTCCCGCGGCAAGTCCATCCGAATAAGCCTTTCGCGCGGTTTCATAATCACCCCGGAAGCGGGCAGCCAGACCGAGGCCATTCATCAATTTGAATCTGAGGGACGCGGCCGGTTCGCCTCCACGCTCCAACGCCGCTTTTAACCATCTGTAGCCTTCGCTGAGGTGACTATGCAGGAGCCAAAAATTTCGAACCGCAACCGCGAGTCGAACCGCGAGCGTCGGATCGTTGATCAATGCCCACTGCATCGCCGCCCGGAGATTGTCGTGTTCGGCTTCGAGCCGATCCAGCCACTCGGCAGACTGAGCTGCCTGAAGGAATGGCTCCGCCTTCTCGCCCTGCGAAACGAAATACTCCGCATGGGCGTGCGTCGCCGCGCCGTTTTCGCCGGCCTTCTGCAACGCGTGTTCGGCATATTCGCGTACGACCTCGAGCATGCTGAAACGATGCTCTCCGCCTTTGCCTTCTACGCGAATGAGCAGGCTCTTGTCGAGAAGAGAGCTGATCGCATCGACAACTTCGACGTCGTCTTTTGGTTTCTCCGATCCACACACAGCTTCAGCGGCGTCCACCGAGAAGCTTCCCGAAAAAACGGATAGCCATCGAAAAACTTCTTTCTCGTTCTCGTCCAGCAAGTCGTAGCTCCAGTCGAGAGCTCCCTGCATCGTGCGCTGCCGTTCTGGAAGATCGCGTGGGCCGCCTGTAAGGAGCTTCAGCCTGCTTTCAAGCCTCGACAAAATCGCCGAAGGTGAAAGAATTTTCGTGCGTGCAGCGGCGAGTTCAATTGCCAACGGCAAGCCTTCCAGCCGCCTGCATATCTCGGCGACGCTTCTGCTGTTCTCAGCGGTAAGATTGAATTCGGGATTCACTGCTTGGGCTCGCTCGGTGAAAAGCTGGACGGCATCATTTCGCTCGATCTTCTCGAATGAAGAAAGCAGTTCGCCGGAAGGCGGCGAGAGCGGAGGCACTACAAATTCGCGCTCGGCCGTGATGTGAAGCAGGAAACGACTTGTCACGAGAATTTTCAGGCCGGAAGCCGCCGCCAGAAGCTCTGCTATCTGCGGCGCCGCATTCACGATCTGTTCAAAATTGTCGAGGACCAGCAGCATTTCCTTGTCTGAAAGGTAATCTTTCAGGATGTCGAAAACGGGCCGCCCGCCTGCATCCTTGACGCCGAGCGGCTGTGCGATGCTCGCAGGGACAAGTTCGGGAAGAGAGACCGACGAGAGCTCGATCATGAATACGCCATCCGCGAACTCCGGCAGCATTGTTTCGGCAACCGCGTGAGCGAGGCGCGTTTTCCCGGTCCCACCAGTGCCGGTCAGTGTTACCAACCGCACGCGCTCGTCCCTGAGCAATTGAGTTACGTCGGAAATCTCACCGCGTCGTCCAATGATCGGTGCTAAATAACTCCGCAGATTACTGGTACGACGGCCGGTAGCTTCCGCGTCCGTGCCGGCGGTGTTCCGGCCAACGACCTCGGTCGGCGCGGTATCGAAAATAAAGGTGTCGTCCTCACCCGATCGACTCGGCGCCGATGACGATGGAGATTCAGTTTCAATTTCGAGACGACGGCTTAGGTTACGAAGATCTTTGAGCAAAGCACTGGCGGTAAGATATCGCTCGTCGCGCTTCGAGTGGAGCGCCTTGAGCACGATCCTTTCCAACTCTGAAGGAATTTCGGCAACCAGTTGCGACGGCGGGATCGGCGTCTTCGTAAGGATCGCCGCCAAAGTGTCGGTCGACGTTTCGCCCGTGAACGGCAGCGAGCCGGTCAGCATTTCGTAGAGCACGACGCCGAGACTCCAGATATCGGTACGGCCGTCGACATCCAATCCACGTGCCTGTTCGGGCGACATGTACGAGGCTGTACCGACGATCATCCCGGCCTTTGTCAGGAATTGGTTCGAGCCGACGGCGACGTTCTCCGTTTCGACAAGTTTGACCAAACCGAAATCGAGAATTTTCGCTTGGTCGCGCTTTGTCACGATGATGTTGGCGGGTTTGATGTCGCGATGAACGATTCCCGCGGCGTGTGCTTCCTCGAGCGCGGAGCTCACCTGTGAGACGACGTCGAGCGTCTGCCGGACATTCCGCCGCCGCCTTCGAATCATAGCCGAGACGGTCTCACCTTCGATAAACTCCATCGCGATAAACGGAGTCTCGCCCTGCGAATTGATCTCGTAGATGGTGCAAATGTTCGGATGGTTTAGGGCCGATGCGGCCCGGGCTTCGCGAAGAAAACGTTCGAGATGGTCCGGGTTCGACTTCACGTCGGAGGTCAGAAATTTCAGTGCTGCCTTTCTTTGCAGCTGATCGTCTTCGGCAAGATAGACTTCGCCCATACCGCCGGATCCCAGCAGTGAGACGATCCGATATTGTGAATGTTGTTGACCTACTTTTGACACGGGAAAACGTGAAAATTATACCATTAGTCATTGAAGCGATGCGGTCTGGCACATTACTCAGAACAGTCGGCGGAAACGGTGCGAGACTTTGCGGAAACAATATGGCTCGCCGTTGCGTAGATGCCGGGTCCGGGGAATTTCGCTTGTGTTAGACTACAGACTCAATCTCAACCAAAAAGGAGTACCGATCATGTTCCGAAAAAGCGCTGTTTTATTTGCGGTTTTGACTCTCTCCGTCTTTTTGCTCAATCCGACTGCGGGGAACGCCGGCGACTTTGCAATCGGTACGGCCCTTGAGAATTTTTCGCTCCCGGATACGGGCGGTACGGTGCGATCGTTGAATGAGGTAAAAGGAAAGAACGGAACCGTCGTTATTTTCCTTTCCGCCCAGTGCCCGGTCGTTAAGGGTTATAACGAACGCATCAGCCAACTTGCCGCGAACTATCAGTCTAAGGGGATCAATTTTATCGGGATCAATTCGAATCACACTGAGTCCCTGGATTGGGTGAAGTCGAATGCTGCGGAAAACTACAAATTCCCGGTCCTCATCGACAAGGGAAACGTCATTGCCGATAAACTCGGCGCGTCGGTCACGCCCGAAGCGTATTATTTCGACGCCAAGAATGTTCTCCTCTATCACGGGGCGATCGATAACGATCGGAGCGGAAAGGCGCCATCGGATAATTATCTGCGTGTCGCATTCGACGCTTCGCTTTCGGGTCAGCCGATCGAAAAAAACCGAGCCAATGCGTTCGGCTGTTCGATAAAGCGTGTAGGCGAATAGACTTGTTGACAGGATGCATTTTCAATCTCGCCAAATAGCCGCCGCATGCAGCGCTATCATTTTCGCTTTGTGCCTTTCGATTCCGGCCAAAGCTCAGAAGAAAGGCGCGCCGAGTTCTTCAGCATCCTCGAAGAAGGCGGCGTCGTTCGTCAAACAGATAGACTTCGTCGGCCTGCGTAACGCTCTGACACCATCGAACAAACCGCTCCTGATTAATTTCTGGGCAACCTGGTGTGATCCGTGCCGCGAAGAGTTTCCGGATCTCGTAAAGCTCGACGCCGAGTACAAAGGCAAGATCGATTTCATTACGATCTCGCTCGACGAGCTTTCCGAGATCGACCGCGACGTGCCGAAGTTCCTGCTCGAGATGAAAGCGGGAATGCCGGCGTACCTCTTGAAGGCAGTGGATGACGACGCGGCGATCGCATTTGTTTCGAAGGAGTGGTCCGGAGCTCTGCCGTTAACGATCCTTTACGACGCGGCCGGCAAACAGATCTATTATCGCCAGGGCAAGGTCAAGATCGATACGGTTCGAGGCGAGCTAGACAAACTGTTGATACCTGCAAATTAATTTTTCTTTTTCAAAAGGAGTGAACCCGATGCTACGAAGGATCGACGACTTTCAAAAGGACTGGGAATACGAGGCAGAAGCAACCGGCAAGGTACTTAATGCGCTGACGGACGAATCTTTGTCACAGAAGGTGACACCCGACGGCCGCAGCCTCGGATTTCTCGCATGGCATCTGACGCAGACGCTGCCCGAGATGCTCGGCCATGTTGGGTTGAAGATCGACGGCCCGAGTCACGATCAGGAATGTCCGACGAGCGCAGCCGATATCGCGTCAACTTACGAGAAAGCGGCGAAGTCGGTTACGAAAGAAGTTACTGCGAATTGGAACGACGAGACGCTTCTCGAGAAAGACAGCATGTACGGTGAAACATGGGCGCGAGGCGTTACGCTTTTTGCGTTGATCGCTCACCAGGCTCATCATCGGGGGCAAATGACGGTGCTTATGCGCCAGGCAGGCTTACGCGTTCCCGGCGTCTACGGCCCGGCGAAAGAAGATTGGGCGGCTATGGGCGCCCCGACGATGCAGTGACAGAAAGAGCGGGGGGAACGAGGTTTGGCCAGGCACCGGTCTTCTGTTCGATGCGATTCTGCGTCATCGACATCCCTTAACCCAGACGATAGAATGACTGTTTCGTTCAGACGCCGCTTTCGAAACAGTCTATGAATGCCACCGCAATCACGCCGGAAATCATCGCGCAGCACAACCTCACTCCCGAAGAATACGAAAAAATAAAAACGATCATGGGTCGCGAGCCGAACTTTACGGAGCTCGGAGTTTTCAGCGTCATGTGGTCTGAGCATTGCTCATATAAATCTTCGCGCGTTCATCTGAAACGCCTGCCCGTCACAGGACCGCGAGTGATCGTTCCACCCGGAGAGAATGCAGGAGTCGTCGATATCGGTGACGACTGGTGCGTTGCATTCAAGGTCGAATCGCATAATCACCCGAGCTTCATTGAACCTTTCCAGGGCGCCGCAACAGGCGTCGGCGGGATCTTGCGCGATGTTTTTACGATGGGTGCACGACCCGTCGCGGCGATGAACTCGCTTCGCTTCGGCCCACTCGACGATCCGAAACACGGAAACCGAAACAAGTCGATCTTGAAAGGCTGTGTTGAGGGCATCGGGCATTACGGAAATTGTTTCGGCGTTCCGACTGTAGGCGGCGAAGTCGTATTCGATGAAGCGTACAATCTCAATCCGCTGGTGAATGCGTTCGCGCTCGGCATTGTTCGAAAGGATCAGATATTTTTCGGTAAGGCGGAAGGTATCGGAAATCCGGTTTTGTACGCGGGAGCAAAAACAGGACGCGACGGAATTCACGGTGCGACCATGGCTTCCGCCGAATTCGACGCTGAAGCCCTAGAAAAACGGCCGACGGTTCAAGTCGGCGATCCCTTCCTTGAAAAACTTTTGCTGGAAGCTTGTCTCGAAGCGATGCGAAGTGGTGCGATCGCCGGAATTCAGGACATGGGTGCAGCCGGACTGACATCGTCGTCTGTCGAAATGGCGGCCCGCGCAGGGACTGGCCTCGAGCTCGATCTCACATTGGTTCCGCAGCGTGAAACCGGGATGACGGCGTACGAGATGCTGCTCTCCGAATCGCAGGAGCGGATGCTGATCGTCGCCCGCACCGGCCGCGAAAAAGAGGTCGTCGAGATCTTTAACAAATGGGACCTCGACGCAGTCGTTATCGGCAAGGTCGTCGAGGGCGATCGTTTGAAGATCGTGCTCAACGGAAAGCTCGAAGCCGACCTTCCGGTGCAGGCCCTCACCGACGAGGCACCGAAATATGAACGGCCGATGAGTCCGTCGCGCGGGGATCGGGCTGCTGCGACGCGGAGACACGGAGACGCGGAGACGCGGGGAGACGGAAATGAGGGCGGCAACGATGTCGCCGCGTTGCCGCGTCTCCCCGTCCCCGCGTCGCAATCGGCGGCCTCGTCGCTAAAAGCCCTCCTCGCTTCCCCCAATATCTGCTCGAAGCACTGGGTCTATGAGCAGTACGACACGATGGTTCGAACGAACACGGCGGTGCTGCCGGGGTCGGACGCGGCCGTCATCAGGGTCAAAGAAACGCGCCGTGCGATC